>DAOQRQ010000419.1:0-2774 GCA_035355815.1 Ferruginibacter sp.
TGCCTGTATAGTATCAAATAATCTGATCTCTGTTTTACGCTCCCTTCCTTTTCCGTATTTCTTCAGCAGGTTCTCGTAATAAGCCACGGCATAGTCAACCAGGTTTGCCAGGTCGTGCTTTACCTGTTTGATATCTGCCTCCAGCGCTTTTATCTGGTCGTTCAGTTCATCAATATCCAGTTTATAGATACGGCGAACGGGCTTTTCAGTAAGCTTGATGATATCTTCTCTCGTAATCGCCCGCTTCAGTTGTTTTTTGAAAGGTGTGAATGCCTTATCAATTGCTTCCAGCACTTTATCCCAGGTCTCGTGTTTCTTCTCCAGTTCCTTGTATATCTTTTCTTCAAAGAATATTTTTTCCAGGGAAGTGTAATGCCATTTCTCCTGCAGCTCGGCCAGCCGTATCTCCAGTTCCCGCTTTAATAACTCTTTTGTATTATCGGCAGACACTTTCAGCAGTTCACTCACTTTCATGAACTGCGGCTTGTCTTCCACGATCACGCAGGCATTGGGCGAAATGCTCACTTCACAATCGGTGAATGCATACAGGGCATCGATGGTAATATCCGGCGAAATGCCTGCAGCCAGTTCAATGATGATCTCCACTTCTGCGGCGGTATGATCGGTAACTTTTTTAACTTTTATCTTTCCCTGGTCGTTGGCTTTTACAATACTCTCCATCAACTGCGTGGTGGTAACCCCAAACGGAACACTTTTAATTACGAGTGTTTTCTTATCCTGTTCCTCAATGATGGCTCTTACCCTTATCTTTCCGCCCCGAACACCATCATTGTAATTGCTGGCATCCATCGTTCCACCTGTTTGAAAGTCGGGAAGAATTTCGAACCGCTTTCCCCTTAAATATTTTATGGAAGCTTCGATCAGTTCGCAAAAGTTATGCGGAAGTATCTTTGTTGCCAGGCCTACGGCAATACCTTCGGCACCTTGCGCAAGCAATAAGGGAAATTTCATTGGCAGGGTAACCGGTTCATTCTTTCTGCCATCATAGCTCAATGCCCAATCGGTTGTTTTTGCGTTGAAGGCAACTTCTAAGGCAAACTTGCTTAGCCTTGCTTCAATATACCTGGATGCAGCGGCTTCGTCACCGGTACGTACATCGCCCCAGTTACCCTGCGTATCTATCAAAAGATCCTTTTGGCCAAGATTTACCAACGCATCACCGATGGAAGCATCGCCATGCGGATGGTACTGCATACTCTGCCCGATGATATTGGCCACTTTATTAAAACGGCCATCATCCATTTCCTTCATGGCGTGCAGGATGCGGCGCTGTACAGGCTTCAGTCCATCCTCTATTGCCGGTACCGCCCTTTCCAATATCACATAACTGGCGTAATCGAGGAACCAGGTTTTGTACTGGCCGCCGATGCCGGAGTCGGTGTGTTCGTATTCTTCGCTGTTTTTTTTACTCTTCGCCATTTTTACCTCACCCCAGCCCTCTCCTTCCTTCGACTTCGCTCTGGAGGAGAGGGAGGATGTTTACGTTTTTAATTTATAATTTCATTTATGATCCAGACTTAAGTTTCACTTCAAAGTCTTTCATCTTTCCCACATTGCCCTGCACGTCGAACATGTCCATAGCGATCATTGTTTTCAAACGCCACAGCAAATACATATCACCCGTTGTATGTTTAGCCTTGCTTAAAAAATGGTGAATGATCCTGGATGCTTTCTGCCAGTCGGCTGTTACGAATTTCTTCAGCTCGGTGTCATAAAAATCATAGTCTTCCGATGTCAGTTTTTTACCCCCTTCCAGCAACCTTACGCCCTTTGCATCATTGCATATCTTCAACCATTCATCCGGGTCCACTTCAAATTCGCTTAATGTAATTTCCCTTGCCAGTTTTTTCGCTTTTAAAAATTCCTTTGCAGGAATTTCGTGCAGCCAGTTGGGATAAAATATATTTCCTTTCTCATTCAGGAAAGGAAGATTGTTAAGGTAGAGGATGAACACCCTGCCCTGGTAGTCTTTCAACTGGCTCATCAGCCAGTAATAACTGCACACATCATGTTTGTTTTGTGCAGCCCATATCCAGATAGATTCTTCCGGATCATTATCCAGCCGTTCTTTTAAATCTGCCACTGTTTTTGCATCATCCACAACCCCTGAATCTACATGTCCATCATAATCACCCCCGGCCAACACATCACGCTGCCATTGTTTACGGGCTTCTATTCCTGCAGGGGTATATATATCCGATAAGGGTCCCACTGCAAAATCGTCTTTGATCTGGATGACCTCCCCTGCCAGTGTTTCATCAAGTTCAATTGCCTTCTGCAACACGTCCACATCGGCTGCATTATGTACTATATGTATCATTTCTTTTAATTAAAAATGAAAAATTAAGAATTAAAAATTCCTATTTTCCTGGTTTACTATTGGATTTTTTGCTTTACTATATGCTCCTGCAATAACAACATTTTTAATTTTTCATTCTTAATTCTTAATTACTTCCTCCGCCAGGTCAAGTTCTACTTTCAGATTCTCAATAATAAAATCCTGCCTGTTAGGTGTATTCTTTCCCATATAATATTCCAGCAACTGCTGGATATGTGTTTCGGGTAATAACATCACCGGCTGCAGTTTCATGTCGTCGCCGATGAAACGGGCAAATTCATCCGGGCTGATCTCCCCCAATCCTTTAAAGCGGGTGGTTTCGGGTTTGTTGCCGAGTTTTTTGGTGGCTTCCTGTTTTTCTGCTTCATTATAGCAATAAATGGTCTCCTGTTTATTGCGTACCCGGAAGAGCGGC
>DAOQRQ010000420.1:0-2741 GCA_035355815.1 Ferruginibacter sp.
TGGCTAATCCGCTTACGGGATGCGCAAAATCCCAGAAATAACGGAATGTCTGTTTTTGTACAAGCTCCAGCAAAGCAGTATCAGATAGATTGGCCGGGCGACTGACAGGCTTTTGTGCCGTTGCATTTTTATCCTGTGCTATGCAGCCGGTGATTATGTTTGCGGCACAGAACAATAAAAAGAAAAATTTTTTCATGAACAGTTCATTAAGTTTATTATAAATACGGTGCTGTAAAACCAAGGTTTCGCATACCCGCTTTTACTTCGGGTGCACTTGTAAATAAATTCCATAACAACCCAGTGCGGTAATTTTCTATCATCACAATGATCGGCCCCTGGTCGATGGCCAGTGTTGAAGTGGCAAACCAGGGGCTTTTTAAAGAAAACGCATCCACAAAACCATAGTTGCCCCATATTTTGTCCCCCAGTTTATAATAGAAAAATTTTAATGCATTCATAGATTCTGCTGGCGTGTAAGGAAACGATGAAAGGGCTGCCGTAGGCGCAATGAAACCACGGTCGTTTGTTGGAGAACTGGCGGTATAATCATTTTCAATGTCGCTGGCTGTTAAGCCCCAGCAGAGGTTGCTGTAACCGAAGTTTCCGTTTGGATTATTTACACAATGGTTGTAATTGATCAGGGTATGATTTTTATTCTGAGTGAAGTAATTGGCATAGGCATCGTTGAGATTATTTGGATCTATGCCCAGGAATGAATAATGCGCAAAGAAAAGAGGGCCGCCATAAGCAGGGCCTAACGGTAATGGCAAACCGTAATATGTATTATTGTTTGCCATGGCACCATTTTGCGCCCATCCATTGTTATATACAATTGGAAGTATTGGGTAAGTGGGTGATGATGCAGCCAATACATATGTTACCAGGCATTCGTTCCAGCCCCTGACCGGCACGTTCATTTCCCAGTTGTAATTGGGGCTCCAGTGCCAGTACAATACATTTTGCGATCCCTGCCGGAACCAGTTCCATTCAACACCGTTGCAAATGGTATTGATATCATCCCTTAAAGTTGTTTCTGCAGCATCTGCACCGTTGAAATATTGCCGGGCACAAATGAGGCCCTGAACCAGGTAGGAAGTCTCCACCAGGTCGGCTCCATTGTCTTTTGTACTGAAAGGAATAACCACACCCGTTGTTCCGTTCAGCCAATGCGGAAATGCACCATGGAATTTCTGTGCTGTGTTTTTAAGGAAGCCTACGATCATTTGCATACGGGTAAGCCCCTGGGCTCTTGTAATGAAAGATCGGTTAATGGCAACAGGAATGGTCATGATCCCAAAACCAGATCCGCCGGATGTAACGGTTTCGCCGGAATTATTTCTTTCCCTGGCCAATCCGCTGACGGGGTGCGCAAAATCCCAGAAATATTTAAATGTTTGTTGCTGAACAAGTGTCAGCAATGCATCATCGCTGATAACCGGGAATTTGTTGGAAGAATCTATCTGCGTTAACAACAGCAAATTTGAGTTTGTGTTCAGGAATCCTCCTTTTACAGACTTTAACCCGGTACCTGCACTTACTGTATACTTTGTAAGATTTTTAAGCGCTGCGGATGCCGTTACTACAACCGTACTGTCATTGTTCTCGTAATTGTAATTTACCGGTACTGGCACAGTGCCGTTTTCCTTAACAGAAACGGCTGCTGCTACAGATGTACGGTCCAGTGCATTATTAAAACTCAGGCGGACAGCTACATTGGTCTTTATATTGTAATTGGTTGCTGTTGTTAATGCCGTACTGCTGTTGAGTGTTGCTTTAACCAATACCAGGGCTGATGGCGGAACGGGTGCCGGCTGCGGATCATCATCTTTACCACAGCTAACGGTTAAGAATAGTAGCGATGATATCATCAGCCCCGTAAATATGTTTTTATGATTGCTCATCAGGTTATAATATAAGGGTGGCTATTGAATGCGGAAGCGCTGTTACTTCCACAGCTTTGCCGTTTATCCAAAGTGAATAAGCTGTTTTGATGCTGCTTTGATTCATTACAACGACTACAACAGATCCATCTTCATTTTTAAATGCTGTAGTGAGTAACTGGCTGCGGGTGGCGCTGCTGATGATCCGCTTAGCACCCGGCTTGATGAATTTTGAAAAATGGCCGATATAATAATATGCATTGGTGAAAATCAGCTGGCCGGTTTTTGTATCTCCATGAACAGGAGCAAAACAAAAATTTTGTACATGGTTAGGACCTCCTGTTTCATCCAGGATAATATTCCAGTCTGTAAATCCTACCATACCGTTATTGAAATCTGTGATCATGCTTTTACCATATTCTTCTCCAAGGCTCCATGCATAGAATCGCTTAGGGTCGAAACTTTCGGCACAGCCTTCAGTAAAAAATATCTTTTTATCTGGATAGGCTTCATTTACTCTCTTCACATTCTCAAACATCTGAGTACCGCCACTCCAGTCTTCATACCAATGGAAACCGATACCCCATGCGTATTTCGCAGCTTCCGGATCATCAAAATAGGTTTGTGCCCGCTGAAACATCAGGTCGCGGTTATGATCCCATACAATGATTTTTTTCTCTTTCAATCCTTCCTTTTCCATTGTTGGACCCAAATGCTTTTTCAGGAAGTCTCTTTCTTCTTCTGCAGAATACACACAACTTTCCCAGCGCTGCGTTGCCATTGGTTCGTTTTGAACACTGATACCCCAAACAGGTATGCCTGCTTTTTCTATAGATAGAAGAATTACACCCCTTGCTTCTC
>DAOQRQ010000421.1:0-2736 GCA_035355815.1 Ferruginibacter sp.
GCGTCGGACGTCTTCGGCATGCTCGACGTGAGTCGCGGCGTCCTCGAGAAGAAGCTGATTGCCGATGGCATCGGGCGATAGCTTCAACGATTTTACCAGCGAAAACATCACCACGGTATAATCCCCTTCAAATTCGGGCTTGGTTTGGTTAACCTGGAAATCCTTTTCGGTGAAGGATTGACTGAACAGGGCCGACAGACTTTCGATGGTGGACTTTTGTAAGCTGCTTACTATTGACATGGGGCAAAGATAATTGAGTTTGAGGTTTGTGGTTTGAAGTTTGTGGTTAAGGCACCCCGGCGATTTAAGGTCTCACACAACTACCAACCTCAAACTACAAACTTTCAACCTCCAATCCCTTATCTTTGCCCCCTTTTTATAACTATGATCAGTGCAAATAATGTGACCCTGGCCTATGGCAAACGGGTTTTATTCGATGAAGTGAATATCAGTTTCACCAAGGGAAACTGCTACGGCATCATTGGCGCCAACGGGGCCGGTAAATCCACCTTTCTGAAAATCATCAGCGGCGAAATTGAGCCCAACAAGGGAACCATCGATATCAGTCCCGGCGAACGCATGGCCGTGCTTAACCAGAACCAGTTTGCCTTTGACGACATTACGGTATTGAATACCGTGCTGATGGGCCATAAGAAAATGTGGAAAGTGATGCACGAACGGGATGCCATTTATGCCAAGGAAGATTTTACCGAAGCCGACGGCATCAAGGCCGGCGAACTGGAACACGAGTTTGGCGAAATGGGCGGCTATACCGCCGAAAGCGATGCGGCCACTTTACTGAGCGAACTGGGCGTGAAGGACGAACTGCACCAGCAACTGATGAAAGATATTGCCGCCAACTTAAAAGTAAGGGTGTTGCTGGCACAGGCCTTATTCGGCAACCCCGATATACTGTTACTGGACGAACCTACCAATAACCTGGATGTGGAAACCATCAGCTGGCTGGAAAACTTTTTGGCCGATTACCAGAACATTGTGTTGGTGGTTAGTCACGACCGTCACTTTTTAGATGCCGTTTGTACCCATGTGGCCGATGTGGACCGCAGCAAGATAAAGATATACACCGGTAACTATACCTTCTGGTACGAAAGTTCTCAACTGGCAGCCAGGCAGATGAGCGATAAGAACAAGAAGATGGAAGACAAGCGGAAAGACCTGCTGGAATTCATCGCCCGCTTTAGCGCCAATGCTTCTAAAAGCAAGCAGGCCACTTCCCGTAAGAAGGCATTGGAAAAACTGGTGATCGAAGAGATAGCGCCCAGCAACCGTAAATACCCCGGTATCATTTTCAAGCAGGAGAGGGAAGTGGGTAACGAAATTCTGAAAGTGGATAATCTTTCCCTGAGCATTGAAGGCAAGACCATCTTCAGCAAAATAAAATTCGATATTCAGAAAGGAGATAAGATCGCTTTCATCAGTCGTGACCCAATGGCCATGACCAGTTTTTTTGAAGTGATCAATGGCAGGATGAAGGCCGACAGCGGTACCTACGAATGGGGCACCACGGTTACCACGGCCTACCTGCCCAACGATAACAGCGAATATTTTGAAGGCAGCAAACTGAACCTGATGGACTGGCTCCGCCAGTACGTTCCGCCCGGAACCAAGGATGTGGATGAGGATTTTTTGCGTGGCTTTTTAGGAAAGATGTTGTTCAGCGGCGAAGAAGTGCTGAAGAAAACAAACGTATTGAGCGGGGGCGAAAAAGTGCGCTGCATGGTGAGCAAGATGATGCTGCAGAACCCCAATGTGCTGATACTGGATGAACCCACCAACCACCTCGACCTGGAAAGCATCATTTCTTTCAACGACAATATGATCGCCTACACGGGTATCATTTTATTAACCACCCACGATCACCAGTTCATGCAAACCGTGGCCAACCGCATCATTGAACTTACTCCAAAGGGAATGATCGATAAGCTGATGCCGTATGATGAGTACCTGGAAGACGAACGGGTAAAGGCGATGAGGGAAGAGTTGTATGGTTAATTAAGAATTAAAAATGAAGAATTAAGAATGATGGGCTCATCCTGAATCTGGTTCTCCATTTTTAATTTTTAATTTTTAATTTTTAATTTTTTTGGCAAAACAAAAGATCATACAATTCATCGATTTTTTTTACCCTCCGTTCAGGCGGTTCATGCCCGAACAAACCTTCCGGTATGCAGCCTGCGGCGGAGCCAATACCGTTCTGGGCCTGGCGTTGTTTAAGATATTGCTCGTATATGTTTTTAAGTTTGAGAATGTAGACCTCGGGTTTTATACACTCAAGCCGCACAATGCCGCCCTCTTTATTTCCTTCATCGTAAATTTTATCGTGGGATTTGTGCTGATGAAGTACGTGGTATTCGTAGATTCAAACCTGAAAGGACGAATACAGCTTTTTCGTTACGGGCTTTCATTTCTTTTCAACCTCACCCTCAACTATTTTATCCTGAAAGTATTTGTGGAAGTATTCGGCTGGTGGCCCTTCTTAAGCCAGTGTATCAGCACCTGTATCATCATTACCATCAGTTATTTGAGCCAGAAGCATTTTTCGTTCAGAACGAAAAGCTAACCACAGGGCCTGTGTCAATTAAAAATTAAGAATGAAGAATTAAAAATTCCTTTGTTTCATGCAGCCCAAACTATTGGCAAGCCTCTCATTTTTAAAATTCTTAATTCTTAATTCTTAATTCTTAATTCTTAATTCTTAATTCTTAATTCTTAATT
>DAOQRQ010000422.1:0-2721 GCA_035355815.1 Ferruginibacter sp.
GGGGCAGTATTGGCGACTTATCTATTTCGAGTTGCGCTTTTAATGTAGCCCCTGTCCGTTTACCTGTTCCTTTTCTTATTGCTGCATTGATGGGTATGATGAAGTCTCCTTCACCCATGGGTATCAGCGATGTTTTTTCAATTTTAAATTCATCCAGTTTGCCTTTTACCCGGTACGATTTTTTTACACCTGGGTTTATTTTTTCTGCAATCTTGGCCGCTACCACAATATAGGTCCAGGCGGTTTTTTCACCTTGCTTTGCAAACTTTTCTATGGTAGCATTGAAGGAAACCATGAGTACAAGATAAGAAAAACGGTTAAATCGTTTAAAGGGTTGATGAGCAGGGTGGTCTCAAAAATAATAGCTTACTATTTGGTATTGGCTATTGTTGCAACCGGCCGGTCATTTCTCGACCACTCACTCCATGAGCCCACATATAATTTTGGGATATCCATCCCTGCATGGGCAAGTGCCAGCAATGTATGACAAGCCGTTACGCCTGATCCGCAATGCACGATGATGTTTTCCGGTTTTATTCCTGCAAAGGCTTCCGCATATTTATCTCTTAGTTCGCCGGGAGATAGAAAAGATCCATCTGCATTCATGTTGCTGCTGAAGGGCATATTTATTGCACCGGGAATATGTCCGGCCACAAGGTCAATAGGCTCCTTTGCTCCAATGAACCGTTCATGATCTCTTACATCCACCACCAGAAAATTAGTATCCAGCCGCGATGCTTCCACTTCGTTGATACCGGCTAAAGGAAGCAACCATTTCTCAAAACGGTATGCTCCTGTATTTGACGGAACTTCTGTGCCTGCATTAACCGGGAAGCCGGCCTTTAGTGCTGCATCAAAACCGCCGTCAAGCACCTGCACGTTAGCATGCCCGGCCGATCTTAACATCCACCAGAGCCGGGAAGCTGCGTTGGAACCGTTTTTATCATCGTATATCACCACATGACTTGCTGCCGTGATGCCCAGGTTCGCTAAAGTATTAGAAAATTGTTCTGGTGTTGGAAGTGGATGCCTGCCTCCATTTGCAGCATCCGGTTTTATATCCGCCAGTTGCGTATCCAGGTCAACATACATTGCGTGGCCCAGGTGTTTTTCCTTATACCGCTGTTTAGAAGCAGCGCCGGCGCTTGCGTCAATCAGGATGATCTTTTCTTCCTGTTGTAATAACAATAATTCACCCGGGTTGATAAGCGGAGGTACCTGCTGGCTCATTGTCTGGAAAATTATTTAGTTATATAAAGATCCGTTTTCATAATAGAATGAACCCTTTTGTTCACGATGATTAAAAGTACACAACTGTTCCAACAATAAAAAACCACCCGCCAATCAACGGATGGTTTTACGAGATAAACTATAAACTATAAGCCTCTTTAATTGCCTGCGCCTACCCGCTGCTGTTCTTCCTCGGTGGCTGACCGGCGACGGCTTTGTCCCTGTTGCTTTCCAAAGCGGTAGG
Source organism: Ferruginibacter sp. (assembly GCA_035355815.1). Classification (GTDB taxonomy): domain Bacteria; phylum Bacteroidota; class Bacteroidia; order Chitinophagales; family Chitinophagaceae; genus Ferruginibacter. The sequence goes on from DAOQRQ010000422.1 coordinate 1,475, forward strand.
TGAAGGTTACGCCGTACTGGCGGTTATCCCAGCGGTTGCGTATGTTGATATCAATATTGCCGTATTTGGTATACCCACGGTACTGTTGCCAGCCAAAGGGATCACGTGCATTGAGGCGGAGGCTAGCCTTTCCTTTTAGTAAATTATTTTTTGCCAGGCCGATATTCATCTGGCCCATCGGGTAGTTAAGCGAAAGCTGCTGTATATTCTTATAGTTATACCAGCCGCTCAGTTCTGCGGTCCATCCTTTGCCGATTGTAAAACTGTTGTTGATGTTGAACATGAATGACGTGTATGCCAGGTCAAGATCAACCACCTGCGACGTACCGTTCTCATTAGAGATATACGTGCCGATATAATGGTTGCGGTATACATTTCCATAGAGGTTCACATTCCACCACTTGGCAATCTTTACCGGGGCGCTCACGGCAATACCCATATTGGTGAATTTGGCGATATTGTCAATGGTGAGGAAACCGATGATCTCATTGTTGGTTCCTTTTGTGCGTTTGATGATCTGCGAGATCACATCCGTAGTGGCAGTATAGTTCAGCGTGGTGGTGAACTTGCCGTTATAGGTATGTTTCAGTTCATAATTCCAGGAGAACTGTGGTGTCAGGTAAGGATTGCCCTGACGGTAACTCAGCGAATCCAGGAAGAAGGTGAATGGGTTCAGGTCCTGGTAATTGGGTCGCTGCAATCTTCTGCTGGCAGAAAGGGTAAGCATGTTCTTTGCATTCACCGTATAACTTACAAATGCCGAAGGGAATAGGCTTATATAGCTGCGCTTTACGGTGGAGCTGTTCGAGATCTGCACGCCCTTTGTATTGGTGTTCTCCATGCGTAAGCCCGTTTGCACATTCCATTTTTTACTGAACTCTTTGCTGGCATTGATATAGGCAGCGTTCACATTTTCGTCGTATATAAAATGATTGTTCCTTGAATCGGCTACCCAGTTGTTACCGGCCTTGCGTACATAGTCGACCAGGTTATCCGATTTCACATAGCTTGATTTGATGCCCGCTTCTATGCGTAAACCGTTCTTAAATGGTTTGGTGAAATCAGATTTGATGGAATAGATATTGATGCTGGAAGGAAGATGTCCCTTCAGGTACATCGAATCGGCAGTTTGATTGTAATTACCATCGAAGAACCCGGTACGCAGCAATTGGTCTGATACATTTTTATAACCGGAGTAATCCAGGTCAAGGGTAAGTTCGGTGCCGGTAGTATCGAATGTATGTTTG
>DAOQRQ010000423.1:0-2698 GCA_035355815.1 Ferruginibacter sp.
TTTTCGTTTCATGCTGAACTATCTAAAGGAGAGAAATATCCATTACAGGAGTACAGAGACCCGGCATCCGGTTAACTAAATATTTGCAATCTTTTATCCAATGAAAGACCATGCAACAAAACAGTTCACTACTTTTGTCCATATTTTAAAATGAAATGATGAAGAAGTATTCAGCCCTGGCGGTTTTAATAACATTGGCAGCCTGTACCAACGGCGATAAGGAACCCGTGGTAGATGAATCGGTGAAACCCCTTCCCACACCTGCTATCAGCTATACCATCCTTTCGCAGTATCCGCACGATACCAGCGCCTATACCCAGGGACTTGAATTTTACAAAGGTAAATTGTACGAAGGCACGGGTGATTTTAAAAACTCCTCTTTACGCATCACCGATCATAAAACAGGCCGGGTAGAAAAGAAACACGTGATGGGAACGGATTCCATATTCGGAGAAGGCATCACTATTTTTAAAGACAAGATATACCAACTTACCTGGGAAAGCCATATCGTTTATGTGTACGATGTGAACAACATTGACAAGCCCGTTAAAACATTCAAATGGCCGTACCAGGGCTGGGGACTTACCAATGATGGCAAACAGCTTATCATCAGTGACGGAACTGCTGTTCTTTATTTTGTGAACCCGGATGATTTCAGGGTACTGAATACCATACGTGTTTCGGATAATTCCGGCCCCGTATCAGAGCTGAATGAACTGGAATACATCGATGGTTTCGTTTATGCCAATGTTTATTACAAAGATTTCATTGTAAAGATCGACCCTGCCAGCGGCCAGGTGGTTGGCAAAATGGATATGACTGGTTTAAAAGAAAAATTCTTTCCCGGCCAGATCATCCCCGACAGAACAGATGTTTTGAATGGGATCGCTTATGACAGCGCTTCAAAAAAGATCGTCATCACCGGAAAACGCTGGCCGAAATTGTTTGAATTGAAGTTGAATTGATGCAGGATACAGGATCATTTTCCGATTACATAGATCACCGAACTGCATTTTTTTGTATCACCCAATGCTTTCAGGTTGGAAAGAAAGCCATTGATAACTGCTTTAAGAATATTGCCCTTGCCATTCTTATATTTTTCACTCAGCATGCTCACATAGAAACTGTCGAACCACATAGGCCTGCAGGTAATCAGTTTTAAGTTATAGATTTTAAGTAGTTTCTCCATGCTTTTCGGCGAGAAGTGATAGAGATGACGGGGTACATCATAAGCGGCCCAATGTTCTCCATATATATCCGCATCTTTGGATGTATAATTAGGCACGGCTATAAACAGTTTTCCTTTTTCTGCCAGCAATGTTTCTATCTGCTTTATGTATTCATGCAACTGGTGTACGTGTTCCAGCACATGCCACATGGTAATGGCCTGGTAAGAAGCGGCCGGCAGTTCAAAAAGTTTCTGCGGCTCCAGCGGATTGATATTGTACAACTCCATTGCTTTCACCCTTGCTGCCGCATCGGGTTCCAGCCCGGTGATGGTCCAGCCTGCTTTTTTCATCGTATCTAAAAAAGCGCCAGTGCCACAGCCAATATCCAATATCCCTCCTTTTTCCACCCCTGTTTGTTTTACCACTAATTTTCTTTTGGAAGCAAGCGTACGTTTTCTTACCAGGTGATACAGGTTATTGATAATGCCCTCCCTGGTATCGCTGTGAGAAATGTAATCGGCAGACGCATAGTACGAGCCAATATCATCCTGCCCCGGCACATCCTGCGTGAACCTTGCCGTGCATGTGTTGCAATGCCAGATGGAAAATTCCTCCTGCGAAACGGTGTGGTCGGTTGCCTTTAATGCGGGTTGGATGCTATCGTTTTTACAAACAGGGCAATGCGTATACCGGACCATGCGGGAATTAAATTTTAATGGAGTTGCCTAAATGAGCGGCATTATCTGAATTGCTGAAATAGATGATCAATGTCAATAGTGCCAGGATGCAGAGAACAACAGCCCATATCCACCACCTGTCTTTCGTTACCTCTTCTTCCGAAAAATATTCGGTCATCATGGTGTTGGTGGTTTCCCTGTCTCCTACCAGCATGGTATGCTCCGCATTGGGATGGATCACCCGGATGGCCGTGACCGGCTGCCCAAATACATCCGGCAACGCTTCCTGTTCAAAAATGGTATTGCCGTTCTCATCCACAAAAAAATTACCTACACCGGGCAATATGGCTTTTGCATGCGTGGCAATTTCCTTCTTCAGTGCGGCAGAAAAATTCCGGAGCAACCCGGTAACTTCCTGTTCACTGGTCTTCATTCTTTCTGAAGCATATTTCACAAAGCCGGCTGCATTTATGTCTTTATCACTGAAATGAATTACCTGCCGCGGGGCACTTATCAGGTGATTGGTAAAATCGGCTTCGGCAGCGGTGGTTTGCATGAACAAAGAACCAAAGCCCGGAAGCGGGCATTGTTTATTATGAAAAAGATATGAAGCGATCAGTTGCTGCATGTTAGCCGGATGCCGGCAAAGATATGTTGTAGCAGTGAGCCGGGCAAATAGCAGGCGCACATAAAAAAAGCCGGCTGATATTATTGTCAGCCGGCAAACCGAATATAGGGTACGGTTTAAAAATTCACTCGTACGCCACCCAGCAGGTTAAGGCCATACACTTCGTAATTATGCCAGCGCTGGTATTTGGTATTGAAAATATTGTTTACGTCCATCCAGGCACT
>DAOQRQ010000424.1:0-2673 GCA_035355815.1 Ferruginibacter sp.
GCGCTGGTCATCGCACATATATTCTGCTGTTCGGCCCAGGTGAACATCTTCGGTATAAGGCACCGGGTGTGCAGGGTCACTTATATATTCTCTGAAGGAATTAGTATTTGACGGTTTTGTTCCGGGCGATAAGTTTCCATCAGCGGGTAAAAAAAGATCCTTATACTCCACATTTTTTGATGGCCATTGTTCCAGTCTTCTCCATTCATTTTCACCGGTAAAGAAAATATTCGCTTCGGCAATATCCCGTACCGTGCCCTTCAGCTTTAAATAAAAATTGAAGAAGGGGATCTCGATATTGCGTTGATAATACTCGCTTGTTTTGGAACCAAAGCGCACATTACCCAAAAAACTGCCGTCACCACGGCCGCCCCATCCGCCGTGCAGCCAGGGCCCCATCACCAGGCGGTTATCGGTATTCCTGCTTTTTGTTTCAATGGCTTTGTATAAATTCCAGGCGCCGTAACAATCTTCGGCATCAAACAAACCACCCACCACCAGTATGGCGGGTTTTACATTGGTCACATAATTCATCGGGTTCCTTGCCTTCCACCAGTCATCATAATTGGGATGAGCATAGAGATCTTTCCAGAAAGCGATGCTGTCGCCCATCAGTTTTGAAAAATTCTTTAAGGCGCCGGTCTTTAAATAAAAATCATAGTTATCCTGTGAAGGGATCCTGTAACCCGGGCTGCCAACCGTTGTTGGTTTGGGCCGGGGTTTTCCAAAACCGGAATAGAAACTGAAACCATCCATGATGGCGAATGCGCCGTTGTGATGAAAGTCGTCGCCCATGAACCATTCGGTTACCGGCGCCTGCGGACTGGCAGCTTTTAAAGCCGGGTGGCCGCTCAATGCAGCCATGGTAGCATAAAAACCGGGGTACGAAATTCCAAACACACCTACTCTTTTATTATTGCCCGGAATATTATTGATCATCCATTCAATGGCGTCATAGGTATCGCTGGCTTCGTCAAATTCTTTTTCTTTTTTATTGGGGTTGAAGGGCCGTATGTCTTCAAACTCTCCTTCGCTCATCCATTTGCCCCGCACATCCTGTATGGCGATGATATAACCTTCTTTCAGGTAATTCAGCCAGTAGGTCATGTAAATGCGTGGGTTGAATTTATCCTCCCCGTAGGGCTGACATGTATAGGGCGTACGGTTAAAAAGGATCGGGTGTTTCTCCGATGAGTCTTTGGGAATATAAAAGGCAGTGAATAATTTACTGCCGTCACGCATGGGTACCATACGTTCTATCTTGTAATAATTTTCCCTTGCCCACAACGAATCGGCGTTCTGTGCGGTAAGTATACTGGCAACTGCCAAAAAGCAACTGAGGATAAAATATTTTTTCATTTTATACATATTAGAGTGCTAAATTTAATGAAACTAACTGTGTAATCATGACAAACCGTGACCAACTCATCAATAATTTTTATTCTTCCTTTCAAAAACTTGATGCAGCCGGCATGACGGCCTGCTACAGCAACGATATTGTTTTTTTTGACCCCGCATTTGGCCTCTTACGGGGCGATGAGGCGAAATGCATGTGGGAAATGCTTTGTAAGAATGCAAAAGATTTTTCGCTCACCTATGGCAACATTCAGCACCTGGATGAGGAGTACAGTACCTGCGACTGGGTAGCCACCTATACTTTTTCCAAAACAGGAAGGAAGGTGGTGAATAAGATAAAGGCCAATATGCGTTTTGCCGATGGCAAGATAGCAGAGCACAGCGATGCATTCAGCCTGCACAAATGGAGCAGCCAGGCGTTGGGATTCGTGGGATGGTTGCTGGGATGGAACCGTTTTTTTCAGAAGAAGATACAGAACGGCGCCAGGAAGAATTTAATGAGGTATATGGAGGGGAAGGGCCAGGGGTAAGAAGGGGAAGGAGGGAAACAGGGAAAGAGAGAAAGAGGAAAAATATGATTGTTAGTAATTGCGCAATAACTGCAGAAGCTAAAAATACCTTGATATCTTATTCATAAATTCTGTGAATACTATTGCTGAAGATGGTTCAATTACCTTCTTATTTCCAATAATAAGTTTGTTGCCGATGATCTCAATAAAGAATTCTTTTGCCTGGATATTCATGATATGATCCCTGAAAGTCTGGTTGAGCTGTAACCTGGCTTTTAACGGATCATCTGTTACCACATAGAATTTTTTACTGAATTCTCTGTCATCTTCGAAATCAAGTTCAACCGAATTGATCAGTTCGTGGATCTTATCCAGGAAAGTTTCTGGCTTGATAAGAATATGGCCATAGGCGTTTTTAAGAGAAGTAATACCCCATGTTTGATATTCGGTATGCGTTCCGGGTGAATACCTGCTGCCTGCGCCGACTCTATAACTGATTTCAATGAATGCCAGGTGAAAAGATCTGAAACTGTTCTTTATACAAATGACAGGTCCAAGGTCATTAATGCTGTTTGCTTTGAATAACTCCAGTTCTTTGTAATTAAATGTAAAATCCCTGTCAAACTCCGCAAAATAGGTGAGTTTAAGTTTGTCATGGATCTCAATAATTGCATTGATATCACTTTCGCCAATATCGTAACCGGAATAGGGAAATACATTCATGAATCTTTCCGCTGAATTATTTCAATAATAATTTTCGAAATACAAATTATAAAAGTATTCGGAATATTATCCGGCAAATAAGATA
>DAOQRQ010000425.1:0-2664 GCA_035355815.1 Ferruginibacter sp.
AATCGGTAGATGAAACACTTACACAAAGCATATCTGTCTCACTGCCCTGCCCCATCTTTTCTTTGTTGATTATTTCCCTCGCAAAATCGAATGTATAGGTAGTGCCATACGGACTAGAGCGAAAAGGATCATAACGCTTGCTCCCGATCACCGATTGGTATTTGTGCGGGAAAGTGCGGCTCTTATCACTTTCCAGCAATCGTTCCCAGGGCATATCGTCTTCTGTACTTTGTATGTACTTCGATTTATCATACAGCAGGTTCCAATCAGTCTTCATCAACGAATCAGGAATACGGCGGTCGTTGTAACGCTGCACCCAGGCAGGTAATTCATTCATGTAATACGTACTGGTGATCCATTGCCCGGTTTTATCATCAAACCAGTAAGCTGCATTGGCGCTATGCCCTGCCGGAAATATTCCTCCCCGGTCTTTTAATGCAATGCCGATGACCTTGCTGCGGAAATTGGTGGCAAGCCGCAATTCATCTGCCACACTGTTGCTGAGCATATTGCGTGGGCTCATCTGTCCCTCCCACAAACTGTTGGAACCAACCGGCCGCACACTGGTATCGGTGGCACAGTACATTCTCATACCTGTTTCTCTTTCTACCCAATCGTTGGCAACAATGCCGTGTATGGCCGGTACACTGCCCGTATAAAGACAGGTATGCCCGGCTCCAGTTACCGTGGGTGCATAAGGTATGATGGCATTCTCTGCACTGAAGCCTTCTCTAAGCAACCGCTTGAATCCATCAGCGCCATACATATTGCTGTAGCGATAGAGATAATCCCAGCGCATCTGGTCTATTACCAGGCCCACTACCAGTTTTGGCCGGTTCACCTGTGCGGTTGTTATGAATGAAGTAAAAAGTAAAAAGCAGAAAAATAAAAGTGGTTTCCGTTGCATCTGGTTCTTTTGGCCAAAGGTAATTATTAAGCCCCTATTTCTGTCCCGCCTATGTTACGCCAATGTTATGTGTTTTGCGGCCAAAACCTTAATTTTGCCGCATTCAATAAAGCGGTTCAGGAATCTTAACTAAAAATCTTAAACAGCAAATATCAATGGACGTATTTGAAAAACTGGTAAAGGACGGCGGCCCCATCGGCCAGCATATGGACAGGGCCCATGGCTATTTTACTTTTCCGAAATTAGAAGGTGAACTGGCACCCAGGATGAAATTCCGTGGAAAAGAAATGATCGTATGGAGCCTGAATAATTATTTAGGACTGGTGAACCACCCCGAAGTAAGAAAGGCTGATACGGAAGCCGCTGCCAAATACGGCATGGGCAACCCCATGGGCGCCCGCATGATGAGTGGCAACACTACCATGCATGAAGCGCTGGAAAAAGTGATCAGCGATTTTGTAAGCCGCGAAGATACCATGCTGCTCAACTTCGGTTACCAGGGCATCATGAGCTGTATTGATGCATTGGTTAACCGCCGCGATGTAATTGTGTATGATGCCGAAGCACATGCCTGCATCGTTGACGGTGTTCGCCTGCACATGGGCAACCGCTATGCATTTAAACACAACGATATTGCCGACTGCGAAAAACAATTGAGCGGGCAACGGAGATGGCGGCTAAGAATGGCGGTGGCATCTTACTGATCACCGAAGGCGTGTTTGGCATGGACGGTGAACAGGGAATATTAAAAGAGATATGCGCCCTGAAGAAAAAATACGAATTCCGTATTTTAATTGACGATGCACACGGCTTTGGTTATATGGGCCCTACCGGAGCCGGTGCCGACGAAGCACAGGGTTGCCAGAAAGATATAGACCTGTACTTCAGCACCTTTGTAAAAAGTATGGGAAGCATTGGCGCTTTCATCAGCGGACCAAAGGGTGTGATAAAATACCTGCGTTACAATACCCGTTCGCAGATCTTTGCCAAGAGTTTACCCTTACTTATTGTGGAAGGAATGCTGAAGCGTATGGAAATGGTAAAGACCATGCCCGAACTTCGTGAAAAATTATGGCACAATGTAAACCGCCTGCAAAGCGGGTTGAAAGAAAGAGGTTTTGATATCGGCAATACCAACAGCCCGGTTACCCCCATTTACATGAAAGGCGATGTACCCGAAGCCACGCAGATGGTGATGGACCTGCGGGAGAACTACCATATCTTCTGCAGCATTGTGGTATACCCGGTGATACCAAAAGGAGATATTATCTACCGCATCATACCCACCGCCGCACACAGCGATGCCGATATCGACGAAACACTGAAGGCATTTGAAGAAACAAAGAAGAAACTAGATGCCGGCGCTTACAAAGCCGTTGATATACCCGATATGGCGGAAGTGATCTAAGAAATGAACTATTAATAAAAAGAGCCCATTCAAAATGAATGGGCTCTTTTTATGGTACAAATCCATTTCAATACTAATATCGCCTTCTCCATTTAAAAGCGTAACTTCAGCAACCTGCACATTATTTACTGCCTGCTTCGCTGTAACTCATTTCTTAATTAAAACGCAAATAATGCTTATCTCAAAAGAACATCTTATTGGCTATTACATGTGGACGGCACAGCCAGTCAACGCACTTTTTACCGGCATCCCTACCCGCCGCATCTTCGACAGGCGTAATGGAAGCCAGGTTTTATTCCTCATTAATGCCCTGGCATTAGAATCGAAAAACTTTTCCATAGAAGAAGGC
>DAOQRQ010000426.1:0-2663 GCA_035355815.1 Ferruginibacter sp.
CATCAGTCCGAATGTATTTAAAAAACTCAACGCCTTCCACTCTACGCCGAACCAGTCTTTGAACACATAATATAAATTGGGATACATCAGTAAGGTTATATGTTTAAAAAATAGGAATGCAATATATTCATTTATTCAACGCAGTAATAAAACAAAACCTCCCGTTTACGGGAGGCATGTTGGTGGGATCTCTTATTTATCTTACATAGAAACTTAGTTACAATACTGGTCAAAAGCTCCGATAAGGTTATCGGCAATCATACGGGCACTTCTGCCTTCGATATTATGACGTTCAATAAAATGAACCAGTTGCCCGTCTTTAAATAAGGCAATAGCAGGTGACGATGGTGGGTAAGGCAGCAGGTGTTCCCGTAATTTTCTTACCGCATCAATGTCAAAGCCCGCAAACGTAGTAGTGATGTGATCGGGTTTCTTTGCCGTATTGCTAACTGCCATCAAAACACCCGGCCTGGCTGTACCGGCACTGCAACCGCAAACAGAATTGATCATAACCAGGGTGGTTCCTTTTTCGGCCAGGGCTTTTTCAACCGCATCGGCCGTTAATAATTCAGAAAAGCCATTCTCGGTAAGCTCTTCTTTCATGGGTATTACTATTTCTTCGGGATACATATTTTCCTTTGTTTTAATGATAACGCAAAATTAGGCTCTTCTGTTTAATAACGGAATGCCCGGTACATACATTTCCCGATATCGAAATCTGCCGGTCCGGAAATTATGGCATCACCAGGTAAGCAATGCAGCCATTATGACCTTAAAACAAAAGCTGATTAGAAATTTTGTCTTGGAAAATCCGGTGGAACGGCATTTGACGAATCAATATCGAAATCAAAGTTTTAAACCTAAAAAATAATAGCTATGACACTCGTAAAAGTTAACAACCCCATCCACAGATCTTTTGACGGATTAATGAACGACCTGTTCAATGACCTGCCACTGACCTTTGGCAAAACACTAAGAGAAGATGTCCTGCATTTTCCGCCGGCAAACATCATTGAAAAAAATGATCACTACCAGATCGAGTTGTCTGTTCCGGGAATGGAAAAAGCCGACTTCAATGTAAAACTTGAAGACAATCTTTTAACGATCAGTGCCGAAAAGAAAACCGAAAAGAATGCAGAAACGGATAAAATGATCCGGAGGGAATTCAGTCACAAAGCTTTTAAACGCAGCTTTACCATCGACGAAAAGATTGATACCGCTAATATTTCGGCTAAGTACGAAAATGGTATCCTTACCCTGGAGTTACCGAAAAAAGAAGACGTGAAGAACGGCAGCAAAGAGATCAGTATTCAGTAAAGCAGTAGTTTTTTTTCATAAATGAGCATACAGTTGGTTTGTTCCCGGTAGTAACCGGGTAAGCCTTCCCAGTCCTGGGAAGGCTTTATTATTTTATTACTCACAACCCGCCCTGCGCCTTGTATCAATTAAATACTGAATTTTCCAGACTCCGTTGAACCGAACCAACTGGAATGAGTTTACCCCGCAATGACTGAATTTTCCATTAAAGTAGAATTTGTAAGGCGTCCATACAATGGCAAGCGGACCATCGATCTTTACCACATCATAAGTGATCCTTTCATCCGCTGCATCTTTAGGCAATTTGGTTATCTGCTCAACAAAGCCGGCAACTTCATCGGTCTTTACTTCCGTCTTGCCTTCCTTGTTCCTGGTAATGGTTTGCAGGATGGCGCTGTCGGCAAAAACAGATTTCAGCAATACGGCATCTGCATTCTTCATCGCTGCAAATAAGTTATTCACTGTTGTCTTAACGGAATCTTCAGCAGTTTGTGCATTACCTGCAACTGCTGAACATAAAACTAAAAATAGAATTGATAATTGTTTCATGGCTGTTGTTTTATTATTTGTATCCGAGTATCTTCAGCATACTCTGTGCGGTTTGTTCTTTTGCATAAACCCAATCGGTGAGCTTTCCATTCTTATCATACCCTACTATGATGTGCTTGGGCGATGGAATGAGACAATGCTTGATACCACCGTATCCGCTTATCTGGTCCTGGTAAGCACCCGTATGAAAGAAGCCGACATACAAGGGTTCTCCATTGCTGATCTTCGGCAGAAACACTTCATTGATGTGTTCTTCACTATCGTAGTAATCATGGCTGTCGCAGGTAATGCCACCCAGCACCACCCGGTGATACTCATTATCCCACTTGTTTATCGGCAGCATCAGGAATTTTTCACCAATACCCCAGGTATCGGGCAAGGTGGTAATAAAAGACGAATCGATCATGTACCAGGTTTCCCGGTCGTTCTGCATTTTTTGACCGATAACACTATAGATATGCGCCATGCTCTCTCCCACTGTGTAGCTTCCAAACTCGGTAAAGATATGCGGCATGGGCACCTTGCTTTTTTTACAGGCCACTTTAATGTTCCTCACGATCTCGTTGATCATGAACTGGTAGTTATAATCAAAACCAAGCGAATGTTTTATTGGAAAGCCTCCGCCGATATTTATTGAATCCAGTTCGGGACATATCTTTTTTAACTGGCAATAAAGGTTGATCACTTTATTCAGTTCGCTCCAGTAATACACATCATCCTTAATACCTTTGTTCAAAAAGATATGCAGCATCTTTAACTGGAAGCGGTGTTCATTTCCCTCGATCTTATCTACATAA
>DAOQRQ010000427.1:0-2661 GCA_035355815.1 Ferruginibacter sp.
AGAGATCATGAGAGATAAAGATGGCAGTAAATCCAAATTCCTTTTTCAGGTCGTTGAGCAGGTTAAGAACCTGTGCCTGTACGCTTACATCCAGGGCCGATACGCTCTCATCGAAAATAAGGAATTGCGGATCCATGGCCAGGGCACGGGCAATACATATACGCTGGCGCTGCCCGCCGCTGAACTGGTGAGGATAGCGGTTAAAGTGGTCGGGCTTAAGACTTACTTTCTCCAGCAATTCCATCACTTTTTCTTTTCGTTCTTTTTTGTTGTTTAACAGTCCATGTATTTTAAGGGGCTCCTGTATGGCTTCGCCAATGGTAAAACGGGGATTCAACGAACCATAGGGATCCTGGAAAACGATCTGCAGGTCTTTGCGTAACCTTCTTAGTGAAGATGCTTTCATCTTTGTAATGTCTTCACCATTAAGTATGATATTACCCGATGTTGGTTTGATAAGCTGCAGGATGCTTCTGCCCAGTGTTGTTTTTCCGCAGCCGCTTTCGCCTACCAGGCCTACAATATCTCCCGGCTGTACATCAAAACTCACATCGTCTACTGCTTTAAGGAATTTAACAGGCCTGCCGAATATGTTTTTTTTAACAGGGAAGTGAATGCTTAGATCTTTTACTTCGAGGGTGTTGGTTTGAGGTTTGAGGTTTAAGGTTTGAGGTTCGCTGTTATTGGTCTGATCAATGATTAATGAGGAATGGCCGTTAACCAGTGTTCCCTTCGTTCCTAAAAAATCACTTACTACCGGTAAGCGTTTCGTCTTTGACTGACCAGCCGGCCGGCAGGCTAATAAGGCCTTTGTATACGGATGTTTTGGTGTTCTGAGAATTTCCTTTGCATTACCCTGCTCAACAACTTCGCCTTTATGCATTACCACGATCTTATCGGCAATATCGGCTACAATGCCCAGGTCGTGGGTGATGAAGATGACCCCAATATTGTTTTGCTGCTGCAGTTCCTTTATCAGCTCCAGGATATTTTTCTGTACGGTTACGTCCAGCGCCGTGGTGGGTTCATCAGCTATCAGTAATGCCGGGTTGCTGCTCATGGCCATGGCGATCATCACCCGTTGCTTTTGTCCGCCACTGATCTGGTGCGGATAACGGTTCATCATTCCTTTCGGATCGGGCAGTTGTACTTTTTCAAAAAGTGCCAGGGTCTTTTGCCGGGCAACCCGTTTGCTTACTTTCTGGTGAAGCATGATGGATTCCATTACCTGGAACCCGCAGGTGAACACCGGGTTCAGGGAGGTCATCGGTTCCTGGAAGATCATGGCGATATTGCTGCCCCGTACGTCGTTTATTTCGGAGGGGGGTAACTGGATTAGGTCCAGCGGCTGTTCTTCCCAGCGGTAAAGAAAAGCATGACCGGTAACCGTACTTTGTTTGGGTAATAATTTCAGGAGGGATAAGGCTGTAACCGATTTGCCCGAACCGCTTTCGCCCACAATGGCAAGCAGTTCTCCTTTCTTTATTTCCAGGGAAACATTTCTTACGGCCGTTGTTCTTTCGTGGCCTTTGCCGAAATGAATGCTCAGGTTCCTTATGGAAAGTAATAAAGGCAAATTGTGTTTTTAATGGTTGGATTATTAAATGGTATTCTCAATGTGCTGATGAATTCCGTTGATCTGTTGATTCGTTGATCCGTTGATCTGTTAATTCGTTAATCCGTTAATTCGTTAATCCGTTGATCTGTTGTGATCTTAGAACTTCAAATGCCGTACCGTTAGCCCGTTATTCATCAATTGTTTTAATGAGTCGATCCCTATTTTAATATGCGTATTAACAAACTTGGCAGTTATCCTTTTATCACTTGCTGCGGTTTTAACACCATCGGGTGTCATGGGCTGATCGCTTACCAGCAGCAAAGCGCCGGTTGGGATCTTGTTATAAAAGCCTACCGTAAAAATGGTGGCTGTTTCCATGTCTACCGCATAAGCCCTTACTTCCTGCAGGTATTCCTTGAATTTTTCATCGTGTTCCCAAACCCGGCGGTTGGTGGTGTACACGGTACCGGTCCAGTAGTCCACGGCATAATCTCGGATGGTGGTGGAAACTGCTTTCTGCAATGCAAAGGCCGGTAATGCCGGCACTTCCGGCGGGAAGTAATCGTTGGATGTACCTTCTCCTCTTATGGCAGCAATGGGTAAAATGAGATCGCCGAGTTTGTTGCGTTTTTTCAATCCGCCGCATTTGCCTAAGAACAAAACGGCTTTGGGATGTATGGCGCTCAACAGATCCATTATTGTAGCGGCACCCGGGCTGCCCATTCCGAAATTAATAATGGTGATATTACCGGCCGTAGCACATTGCATGGCCTTGCCAACGCCAACCACTTTTACTTTATTCCATTTGGCAAACAGCTCAACATAATTAGCAAAATTGGTGAGCAGTATGTATTCACCGAATTTCTCGATCTTCTCCCCGGTATAGCGTGGCAACCAGTTCTGTACTATTTCTTCTTTTGTCTTCATAACCCTGTCCTTTATAGGAGGACTAATTCTTGTTTTAAGGTGTTTATAATAATTGCTGCACCGGAATTAAGGCATGTAACAGGCAAACTTAGATTAAGCTATATCTTTGCAGCCTGGCATTTTAACGAATGCAGTCTTTAAAAATACAAAAATTTACCTTACTAAGATCAATACAT
>DAOQRQ010000428.1:0-2647 GCA_035355815.1 Ferruginibacter sp.
ACAAGAATTCGTATACCGCAGTGAAAAAACTCAGGGCCGATAGTATAAACGGAAGTTTTATTTACCGGATATCGGCACATACCCGAAGCGGGGCTTATATCGGTCATAAAGACATCATTGTAACAACAAAACCTGATTTCAATTACTTCGTAAGCCGGGTTTTGCAGGTGCCTGATACAATAGCGAAAGTGAACACCTGTTATATGGCAGCGGCAACAGGAACCGCATACAGTTATACAACCGGTGCAGCAAACAGTGCAGCCATCGATTTTGGATTTTACTACGATACAACCGGAACCCTCACATCCACAACGGCAGATGATGTAAAATTTTCTGTTTATTCCCTGAGTGCTGCCCAACCCCAATTGTCATACTACGATATTTCAACCTGGACAAAAAATGTAACCATTATGAAAAAGGCTTCATCGCCTGCATGGAATACATTAACATCCGCAGGAGCGTTACGGTCAGCAGGCATTGCTAACCTGTCTTCCGGCACTACAAGTAAAGTCACGTTACTGGCTTCCGGTAACCTGGTTTACTTTAAAACGGCTGCAGGTAAAGTGGGTTGTATGAATGTGTTTTATGTGAATGGCTCGAGCCCGGCAAAGGACAGTTATATAAATGTGGAGATTAAAATTGAAAAATAGACCGGCAATCCGGTAAAACATAGAAAAGAGAAAGCAATTACTTTCTCTTTTTTTAATCTTTTAAAAAGAACAACAGTATTTCATAAATGACCGGGTTAATAGTTATTAAACTATAATTATGATGAACAAAATCAGTATACAGGTTTTTATCTCCGTGATCGTTTCACTTGCTTCACAAACAGCAAGTGCACAATACCCTGAAATACCTGCCGATGTGCAGCGTACCTCCGATTCATTGATGAGGGCCGCCATCCGTCATTCCGATTCTGCCTGGGCAATTGCCTATCCCATCATCCAGGAAGAAGCGGCAAAATACCAACGGCCCTATATTCCCTGGGCGGCCAGGCCGGTTGATTTGCCACAGGCAGATATTCCTGCCTTTCCCGGTGCAGAAGGCGGCGGTAAATATAGTTTTGGAGGGCGTGGAGGCAAAGTGCTGGTGGTTACTAACCTCAATGATGACGGCCCCGGTAGTTTGCGCTGGGCCTGCGAACAAGGCGGTGCAAGGATCGTTGTGTTTAATGTAGCTGGGATTATCCGTATTAAAACACCCATCATCATAAGAGCGCCATATATCTCTATACAGGGACAAACCGCCCCGGGTGACGGGGTTTGCGTGGCAGGAGAATCTTTCTGGCTGAATACACACGATGTGGTCATCCGCTACATGCGTTTCCGCCGCGGAGAAACATGGGTGGGAAGGAGAGACGATGCAATCGGCGGTAACCCGGTGGGCAATATCATGATCGATCACGTGAGCGCCAGCTGGGGACTGGATGAGAACATGAGCATGTACCGGCATATGTACAACGACAGCACACCTAACTTAAAGGCCGAAGAAAAATTAGGTACGGTAAACATCACCATACAGAATTCAATTTTTTCCGAATCACTGGATACCTGGAACCATGCATTTGGCAGCACCCTGGGCGGCGAGAATTGTTCTTTCATGCGTAACCTCTGGGCCAATAATGCCGGAAGGAATCCTTCCATTGGCTGGAACGGCATTTTTAATTTTGCAAATAATGTGGTGTTCAACTGGGTGCACCGCTCAACCGATGGCGGCGATTACACGGCTATGTATAATATCATCAACAATTATTACAAACCGGGCCCGGCCACACCGGATCAAAGCAGGCCGATATCGCACCGCATATTAAAACCCGAAAGCGGCCGCAGTAAACTGGGCTATTCCGTTTATGGAAGGGCTTATGTGAACGGCAATATTGTAGAAGGCAATGCACGGGTCACCAAAGACAACTGGGATGGCGGTGTACAGGTAGAAGAGCAACCCGATGCCGGTAAGTACAAGGATAAAATGAAATGGAACAAACCATTGCCCATGCCCGAGATGACCATCATTCCGGCATTGCAGGCTAAGGAATTTGTTTTGTCAAATGCAGGCGCAACACTGCCCGTACGTGATGCCGTGGATAAACGGATTGTGGAACAGGTACGAACAGGAAAGATAACCGTATCGGATAAAGTAGTGCCGCCCGAAACGCAGTTCAAGCACCGGCGCCTGCCCCCCGACTCCTATAAGATCGGCATCATCACCGACATTGCACAGGTTGGCGGTTACCCCGAGTATAATGGAACACCTTATAAAGATTCGGATAACGACGGGATGCCCGATGCGTACGAACTGAAGAATAAACTGAACCCCAACGATGCCAGCGACGCAGCAAAGATCACCAGGAGCGGATACAGCAATATTGAAGTATATTTAAGCAGCGTTGTGGATATTAAAAAAGTAAAACCATAGGAACATGTTACTGAATTGTTCCTTGAGGGGCCGCTACAAAAAACCAGGTGAATATAAAACGATCATATAAGCAACTCTTTCTCATATTAGCAGTAGTTTACAGTTTGCCGCAGGCTTTATTGGCTCAAAAACCTTTAAAGCCTGCTCCTTTATATACCGATAAGGGAAAACTGTTGTACACCCCCGACTCACTGGGCAACCGCATCCCCGATTTTTCTTACTGCGGTTATAA
>DAOQRQ010000429.1:0-2639 GCA_035355815.1 Ferruginibacter sp.
ATCCAGCATCCCCATCCTTAAACAAAAAATTCCCCATACAGACCCAAGCCTGCATGAGGAATTAATTCTTCCTTCTAGATGGTTTGTTTACCAGGCGATGTAAGCGATCAATGCCATGATAGCATAATAGCTGGCAATGATACCGATAGCAGTAAATACATCTGTGATAACAGGTGAATAGAACTTTTTCATAACCTACGATTAAATGATTAAAAAATTTAATGAAGGCTTTCGTAAAATACAGGATTGCGTAGTAAAAAAGTTAAATCCTGGGGGAGAGTTATGTCAGAGGTGTAGGATTGAGTGCAAGATAAAACGAAAAGTCTGACCATGCAAATTTTCGGTGAAATTGCCTGGAAATTTCCCGGTTTTAGGGCCTTTTCCCGGCCCCGGATCTGGCCAATTGTTTGTCACATTTTTTTCACAATGAACCAATTAGAGAATTCGCCGATGCGTTTTTTAGTAATTTTATTTAAATTTTCTAACCAGTCATGAATACTACTTTCAGGTGCATTTCCCTTACTGCATCACTGATACTGTTTAACTTACTCATAGCACCTGCCCAAAATACTTACGTTGCCAAATATGAAAGTTCTTCCGTTTTCGCTGGTATTGAAGTAGGGTCAAAGGGGGTAAAAATGAGCCTCCTGGAAATGGAAAAAAATGCCCGGCAAACGGGGGCTTTTCATATCCTTCGGGATACAACCATCAATACCGATTTTATCTCGTTTACCCAAAGTACCTACCAGGCTACGGTAGGGGCGCTCAACAGTTTGTACGATGTGGCCGTAAAAGACTACCATATCCCGACTGCCAATGTTTTTACAGCCATCAGCAGCGGGGTACACATTCAGGCCGAGAAGGAAAACAAACTGAACTGGGTGGATCAGCTTATCAATGCATTCCGCTTTAATTTTAACGAGCCCGAACGTAAAGTAACGGTGGTGGATGTAAAAGAAGAAGCCCGTCTTTCTCACCTGGGTATTGTTCCCGATTCAAGGCGTTACAATACCTTCCTCATCGATATCGGAAGCGGAAATACCAAGGGGGGATATTTTCCCAGCGGAAATACAAGCGATTTTAAATTGTTCCAGCTAACCTGGGGTACAAAGAGTGTTGCCAACAGCACCGAAAAAACGATGGGATCAGATAACAGTCTTGAGAATTACAATAAGCAACTGGCCCGGGTACTTTCCAACGCCGAAAATGCAGAGATCATTTATGCGATCAATGAAAGCGGATCCTTTCCCATGAGTGATAATGTAGCTTTCAGCGGCGGTATTGCCTGGTCGCTGGCCACCCTTATCTATCCCGAACTGATCGAGAATTCGGTGGTGCCGGTAACCTATGAAGATGTACTGGGTTTCAGCGAAAAATTACTCAAGAACTACAACACGCTTTCCGATTACTATCTTATCAAAGCCATGGGCGATAAAAGTCTGGATATGAATGCGATCAACCGGGAAGTGAAACGGGTGAACCAGGTATTTGACCAGCGTTCACTGATGGCCGGTACCGGGCTCCTGTTAAAGATCATGCGCCAGTTCCAGAGCGTGAACGAAAGAAAGAATTTTTACCTCGTTAAAAATGGTTCGGTTGGCTGGATATCGGCATTTGTAAATCAAAACAGTCCTAAATAAAACAGTTCATCCTGGAAACCCACGTGACCCATACTTTTTGAGCCAATGAAAGACGCAAAATCACTGTTGTTATTACTGGTGTCGTTGTTATTGGTTCTGGTATCGTTTGTACTTATCTGGACCTGGGGTTACCGTTATTATACCAGTAAAGATGAATATAAGGTGAACGCCAAGATCGTACTCACCGATTCTTCCCGGGTAGTGAACCATATCCGGGATTCGCTGCAAAAAGTGTACGAAGAAACCATCAGCAAGCTGGATGCAAGGCTCGACTCTTCCTTGGTAAATTCCGATTCACTTAAAACCCAGTTAGAAGTAAAACTCGCCGAATTCTTCCGGCTCAGTAACGAGATCAAAGCGCTTTTAAGCAGCCGCAATGCAGGTAAAGACTTTACCGTTGCCCGGCAAAAGCTGGGAGAACTGCAGAACAGGGCAGAAGATCTCCGGGATAAGAATAAACTGGTGGAGAATGAGAATAATTCACTTGGAACCATCATTGAGCAACTGAACAAGCCGGAAAAGAACGGCGGCAATAATCAAAAGCCATTGAATCCCGATGGGATTACCAATGCACCGAACGATAAAGGCAACCCCGTATTTGCCGTGTTCAATGCATCCGACCTGCGGCTTTCGGCCGTGGCATTGAATAATGAGAATGAAGTGGAAACCGCCTGGGCCGAACAGGCCGATAAACTGGTAGGCACGTTTACCGTAACCAATAATATCAGCCAGTTAAGCAATGTAGAGATGATGGTGGTGGTGCTGCAGCCCGATGGCCGTGTTTTAAAGAATTCCGAATGGGATTCGGGTTCCTTCAATACGCCCGATGGAACAAAGATATACTCCTACAAGGTTAATTTCAATTACACGAAGGGCGAACAGAAACGCCTGCTCTTTTCGTTGAAGACCGATAAGTACCAGAAAGGAAACTATACCATGCAGGTTTACTACAATGGGATCATGATCGGCAAGGCTTCTAAGGTACTTTCCTGATACCGA
>DAOQRQ010000430.1:0-2622 GCA_035355815.1 Ferruginibacter sp.
AGCATTTTTTTGGGTTTATTGCAGGGGTTTACGAAATCGGTAAATAGAAAGTTACCCCGGCATATTGGATTGCTAAAATAGAACCTTTTGCAGTAATTTTGCGTTATTACAAACAGAAACTAAACAGTTGGATTTTATGTTGAAATTGCCCATCTACCTTGATAATAATGCCACCACACCCATGGATCCACGGGTGCTGGAAGCTATGACCCCATATTTTTTAGAACACTTTGGCAATGCCGCCAGCCGTAACCACCCCTTTGGCTGGGAAGCGGAAGAAGCGGTTGACTATGCCAGGGAGCAGGTGGCTAAACTGATCGGGGCCGATCCGAAAGAGATCATTTTCACCAGCGGTGCTACCGAAGGAGATAACCTGGCTATAAAAGGGGTGTATGAAATGTATGCCAGTAAGGGCAATCATATCATCACCGCCACTACCGAACACAAAGCGGTGCTGGATACCTGTAAGCATATTGAAAAGATCGGTGGCGACGTAACCTACCTGCAGGTAAATGCAGAAGGACTGATAGATCTGAAAGAACTGGAAGCTGCTATTAAACCAACCACCATTCTTATTGCCATCATGTATGCCAATAACGAAATTGGTACGGTGATGCCGATAAAAGAAATAAGCGCCATTGCCCGTAAGAACGGCGTGCTGCTGTTTACCGATGGTACCCAGGCAGTAGGAAAAATTCCGGTGGATGTGAATAAAGACGGCATCGACCTGATGGCCTTCAGTGCACATAAAATGTACGGACCAAAAGGCGTAGGCGCTTTGTACGTTCGCCGCAAGAACCCAAGGGTAAAAGTTACAGCGC
This sequence comes from Ferruginibacter sp., assembly GCA_035355815.1. Classification (GTDB taxonomy): domain Bacteria; phylum Bacteroidota; class Bacteroidia; order Chitinophagales; family Chitinophagaceae; genus Ferruginibacter. The sequence goes on from DAOQRQ010000430.1 coordinate 822, forward strand.
AGATGGACGGTGGCGGACACGAGCGTGGCATGCGCAGCGGAACCCTCAACGTTCCGGGCATTGTTGGTTTTGGTAAGGCCTGCGAACTGTGTATGCTGGATATGGAAGAAGATACCAAACGAATTTCTATACTGAGAGATAAACTGGAGACGGAACTGATGAAGCTGGAAGAAGCGTATGTGAACGGAAGCCGTGAACATCGCCTGCCGCATGTTACCAATATCTCTTTCAAGCACGTGGAAGGAGAAGGATTGCTGATGGGCTTTAATAAGAATATTGCCTTAAGCAGCGGATCGGCCTGTACTTCTGCCTCATTAGAACCAAGCTATGTGTTAAAAGCACTGGGTCTGGGCGACGACCTGGCACATTCTTCGCTTCGCTTTGGCCTGGGACGTTTTACCACCGAAGAGCAGATCGACTACACCATCAAAGCAATCAGTGAAACCGTATTGAAGCTAAGGGAAATGAGCCCGCTTTGGGAAATGTATAAAGACGGAATAGACCTGAACACGATCGAGTGGGCAGCACACTAATTTGGTAATTACCTGGTTTGAAAATTTGAAGATGGTTTTCAGATCAGTGATGGTTATCATCTTCACATTGACTAATTTTCAAATCTTCAAATTAACAACTATGGCATACTCAGAAAAAGTAATCGATCACTACCAGAACCCAAAGAATGTGGGTACGCTGGATAAGGCTGCAAAAAATGTAGGTACCGGCCTGGTAGGCGCCCCTGAATGCGGCGACGTAATGCGGCTTCAGATACAGGTTGACGATGCAACCGGTATGATCACCGACGCTAAATTCAAAACATTTGGATGCGGCTCTGCCATTGCTTCTTCTTCTTTGGCTACCGAGTGGCTGAAAGGAAAAAGCGTGGATGAAGCACTGAAGATCGACAATATGGACATCGTGGAAGAGTTAAACCTTCCGCCGGTTAAGATCCACTGCTCGGTACTGGCCGAAGATGCGATCAAAGCTGCGATCAACGACTACCGTGTAAAGAACGGCATGGAAGCGATCAAGTTTGAAGAAAGTGTAGTGCACTAAAAACGGTTATAAGTTATAAGTTATAAGTTGAACACATAACTTAAAACCTACAACTTACAACTTAAAACTTTTAGAATGGTAGCAACAGATAATTCCATATTCATAAGCGATAAAGCAAAAGCCAAGGTACAAAGCCTGATGGCCGACGCCGGCATTGCTGCAGACCCCTCGTATTTTTTACGGGTGGGTGTGGTAGGCGGCGGTTGCAGCGGGCTCAGTTATAAAATGGATTTTGATAACGAGGTAAAGCCAATGGACCAGGTATTTGAAGACAAGGGTATAAAACTGGTATGCGACCTGAAAAGTTTCTTATACCTTGTTAATACCGAACTGGAGTTCAGCGATGGATTGAATGGCAAAGGATTTTATTTCAACAACCCCAACGCAAGCCGTAGTTGCGGCTGCGGAGAAAGTTTTGCCGTATAGCTCCTGCTTAAAATAATTGTAAAGCCTCCCGGTTAAAGGAGGCTTTTTTATTTCTTACTCTTTCTCTTGTGCTGGCGGTGCTGGTGGCGGCGGTGGTGGTAGTTTACCGTACTTCTTTTCATAGTAGGCACTATTGGCATTCCACTTTTCCAGGGAGATCTTTTCAGTTACTCCTTTTTTCTTCGCATATATCATGGTATTGCCGTTATTGTTATGAACAGACAGGTCGTAGCCCATATCGTTTGCAATGACCGGCGGCGTAAACTTCACTTCTTCTTTCGGCGCTTCTGGTGGCGGGGGAGGAGGTGGGGGCGGGGGTGGT
>DAOQRQ010000431.1:0-2612 GCA_035355815.1 Ferruginibacter sp.
TGATGAACAGGAGATAAAGATTGCCTGAAAAAAAATAAAGGCTTGTAGTATAAGATACGATTTGGCTGTAGCTGTTTTTCTACATTTTATTTTTATAATTCATAGTTATTTGATTTAGTATTGTTTTAGTTAAATGTAAAAATCAGACTGTGGATAACTTACAGGTCCCCGCTCATATTGCCCCATCGGTTCCTGGTATAATTCCCTCACTCGATCCGCCCGGCAGGAGCACATCTTTGTTGTAAAAAACTCTTGTATGAAAAAGATGCTGCTTCCGCTACTGTGTTTTTCACTAACAACCCTGGCTCAAACACCTCCCCGAAAGGCCATTATGGGCTTAATGGCAAAACCCGGCACCAACGGAATAATTGTTGACAGCACGATCACTAACAGCAGTTTTGATGAACTTAAATTGAAAAAAGGAGACCGTATTACCGAACTAAACGGGAATAGGATCATTTCAATGAATGATTATGGAAAAGCGGTTGCTAATATAAGAGCCGGAGAAAAACTAACCGTTCAATTTACCCGGGATGGAAAAAACATGAGTGCGTCTGCAAATGCTGTTATGCGCCCCTACGAACAGTCTGACATAGCCGATGTACACTACGACTGGGTTAAATTCCGCAACGGGTATTTAAGAGCCATCACCAGAAAGCCCAGGGGCAAAACAAATTGTCCCACCATCTTATTGATCCCTGGTTACGGTTGTGGCAGCATCGAAAATTATATGAGCAGCTACAATGGCAAACTGCTTACCGAATGGCTAAAGGCAGGATATGCCGTTGTGACCATCGAAAAATCAGGGTTGGGCGACAGTTACAATTGTGTGCCGTGCAGTGAAGTGGATCTGGTAACGGATATTGAGAGTTTTGAGGCCGGCTATAATTATATGGAGCAGCTTCCCTTTGTTGATAAGAGCAATCTCTATATCTGGGGGCATTCCATGGGGGGAGTAATCGCTCCCGAAGTGGCTAAACGTCATCAACCAAAAGGCGTAATGGTTTTTGGAACCACCTTCCGGCCCTGGGCTGAGTTTTTATTAGAGATGCACCGGGTGCAAAAACCATTGCTGGAAAAACAAACTTACCTGCAAACGGAAGACTTTATGAGAAAGATCCAGAAGATCTACTATGAGTTTTTTGTACTCAGGAAAACAAGAGAGGAGTTATTAAAGAATCCCGGATACAAGGACCTGGTGATAAGCGAACTTGGTTACAAAGAAGGCAGCAACGATATGTGGGGAAGGCACTGGGCTTTCTGGCCACAGATAGATTCGCTCAATCTTGCACAAAGCTGGCAGGCGGTTACATGCCCGGTATTGGTATTGCATGGCGCCGCAGACTACGAATCCTGCAGCATCGTAGAACCGGAGCTAATTAAAGCAACCGTTAATGAAGTGCATCCCGGGAATGCAACCATGGTGATCGTTCCGGAACTGGACCATTTCATGATGAAGAGTAAAAACTGGGAAGAAGCCAGGGATAATTTCAAAGCACAGCAATACATGAAGGGTAATTTCAATTATCGCATTGCTGAAGAAACCATCAAATGGTTAAAAACTCATTAATAAACTCTATTTCTTTCGGCTGACCTTTTGTAAAAGTTTCAGGTGAGGCTGAAGACCTTCAACCGTATCTTTTTGCAGGAACTGTTTCAGGTGTTTGCAAAAATGGCTGTAGTCGTAATACCCATAGTTATCGTAATTGAACCCGGCCGGGTCGTTCGCCAGTTGCTGCACTGCCTTGCGGATGCGTAATACCTGCAACGCTTTTTTACTGCTCAGGCTGGTGGTGGTTTCAAAATAGCGGTGTAACGACCTTGCAGACACTTTGTATTGTGCCGCAAACTCCTCTACCGTTTTTGTAAAATCATTTTCCCGTTCGCAATACTGCAGTATATCCGAAACAATACGTATCACATCCCAGGTGCCTGAATAAGCTCTTATGATAGATAAAAAATACTCATTCAGAATATCTATTCTTTCTTCAAACGAACCCGCCCTCTTTACTTTATCGATCACCGCCTGCTCCATCAGGTAGCTCAGGGGATAGATGTATTCTTTGTACTCCGAAAAATTAACCCGGGTCTTAAAAATGATCGGCGATATTTTAAACTTGATGCCGAACAACTGGTTGCCTTCTTTGTGATAACATTCAATGGCTTTATTGCGTGGTAAAAAACCATCGGTCTTCATGTTGAATTTTTTATCCCCTACCTGCATCACAAAGGGAGTACCCAGGTTGATCAGGTAAGTATAGCCGATATTAGGGAATAATGCATCCGAAAAGCCTTCAGGATTTTGTTTCAGCAATTCATCAAACCGGGTTTCCCAGAAAAAGTCGATAAAACTTTCCAGCTCCGGGTTTGGCTTGGCCCGGTGATAATTGCGCTCAAAATGGTCAATATCGAAAAATTCGATGTGCTGCAAAGGCTATACTTTAGAATGCTAAGATAAATTCACAACTCTTTGAAAAAAGAAAATTTATACCAACGGCAATTATTTTCTAACAGTCCGCTGCTCCATACCTTCAATTCGTAACTTCGCCCTATGAGGAATTATTTAGACGAGCTGAATGAACCACAGCGGGAGGCAGTAACACACGTGAACG
>DAOQRQ010000432.1:0-2603 GCA_035355815.1 Ferruginibacter sp.
CGAAGTGATCGTAATGACCAATGCCATTGAAGCACAGATCGCCGAGTTTGAGAACCCCGATGATAAAACCATGTTCATGGAAGAATATAAGATGGACGAGCCTGCACTCGACCGTTTGATCCACTCAACTTATAAACTCCTTAACCTCTCCACCTATTTCACCGCCGGCGTGCAGGAAGTAAGGGCCTGGACGATCCATAAAGGATGGAAGGCGCCACAGGCAGCCAGCGTGATACATACCGATTTTGAAAAAGGATTCATCAAGGCCGAAGTGATCGCCTACGACGACTTTATTAAATACGGTTCCGAAGCCGCCTGCCGGGAGAACGGCCGCCTGCGCATTGAAGGAAAAGAGTACCTGGTGCAGGATGGCGATGTGATGCATTTCCGGTTCAATGTGTAACAGGGTTTAACCGCAAAGAACGCAAAGGTTTTCGCAAAGAAACATGGGCTGGCGTCCCCGTCTGACCAATAAATATTTCTACCACAGGTTGTCACGGATTGATCGTGCATGTCGTTGATGTCGTTTCAGGGTTTCAAACGTTTAAACCGTCTGCTCCTGCAACGGCTTAAACGTCTTAAACGACTTAAACGTCTTAAACGGCTTCAACGCCTGAAACGAATCAAACGTTTGAAACGTCCGAACCATTTAAACCCTGTACCCAAATTTTCCACCCCATTTTGTATCCTCCCCGGAATTCCTATCTTTAATATAGCCAAATAACCGGCTCACCTGCCATGAATTCTATTCTGTTCAGAACCGCTGCCCTGGTAATGCATGCTGTACTCAACCTGGTGATCGTAAGCTACCTGGTGCGTTTTGATACCACCGCAAGCTGGGTAAATTTCACCGCATTCATTGCTGCATTGCTGGTATTGCTTATCCTCTTCATAAAACACCTTGTTTCATTTATTTACTTTATTAAATCAACATCAACATGATCCCTGCAATTCTCTTCCTGCTTACCTTCTTTATTGTGGCATTGATAATCGGCGCATTCAGAAAGAAGCATTTTCTTAACGAACAGGGCCGCTTCAAGATCACCGGGCTGATAAGGCCCGTAGCCGCTTTTTTGATCACCCTCTTCCTTGTGGCCATCAACCCGCTGAATGTAGAACGGATCGATGCAGGCCATGTGGGCATTAAAGTAAGCAATGTGGGCGACGACCGCGGCGTGGGTAAAACCGAATACGTTACCGGCTGGGTGTTTTACAATTCCTGGATATCCCGTATCTATGAATTTCCCATCCACCAGCAGCACATCGATTACGAGCCAAACGATATTGTTACCAAGGGAGGTTTTCGGGCCACCATCAAACCTTCGTTCAACTATTCCATCAATGCCGGTAACGTGGGCGATATGTTCCAGAACCTGCGAGTGGGTGTAACAGAAATGGAACAGGGCTGGTTAAAGAATGCCATTGTGGGTTCGGTGAATGATGTGGCCAACCGGTACACCGTGGATTCCATCTTTAACCACCGGGAAGAGTTTGAATCGGATATTGTAAAGGAGTGCAATAAGCGGGTGAGCAAATGGTTCAATGTATCGCAGCTGCGTACCAATATTGTTCCGCCAACCGAGATCTCCGAATCCATCGTTGCCAAAACAAGGGCCATACAGGAAGCGCAGGTGGCGGAGAACAGGCGGCAGGTGGCCGTGGCCGATGCCGAAAGAAAGATCGCTGAAGCCCGGGGCGACTCTGCCCAGGCCGTTATACAGGCCGCCGGCCGGGCCGAAGCCATCAAGAGAGAACAGTTATCACTAACCCCTCTTTACATTGATTATATTAAGATACAGAAATGGAGCGGACAGGTACCCACCACAGTGGCAGGCAACTCAGGGTTTATGATACAATTGCCGAGGGAGAAGGAATAGAGTTCTGGTTTTTGTGATCAGTACGAACAATAATAGAAAATGCTTAACAGTATACTGCTGATTTTCAGTAGCAGTGTTCTAGGTAGATGGATTGAATAACGGAAATACAACTGTTAGCGGTCACTGCAGAGCGACACCCAAACCGACAATTAGATAACAAAATCTCAAAGACAATTTAAACAATGATAAAAAGAATCTCACAAATGCAGGTTTTTACTTTTCTGACAATACTACTTTTGGGGACCGCCTGCAATGGAGAAGTTAAAAAAGATTTGTCAAAAGAAAAGGATGGTTTAAAACTAATAAAAAACATAGGAAAAGGCATTGTTCAACGTTTTCTACAGGATAAATCAGGTAACCTTTGGTTCGGAACCACAGATAATGGACTTTATAAGTATGACGGAAAATCGTTTAACCAATTTACAATAAACGATGGTCTGGATTGCAATAAAATTTATTGCATTTTGGAAGATAAAGATGGTAAAATTTGGGTGGGTACTGAAGTGGGACTTTGTCTTTACGATGGAAAGGCATTTTCCAAAATCCAGATTCCTTTACCAAAAAATCTGCCTCCTAATAAGAATCCCTACAATCAAACCCACTGGGTATACAATATGTTACAAGCAAAAAACGGAAAACTATGGTTTGTAACGATTGATGGTGTCTATATTTACGATGGCAAATCTTTTACACATTTTCCAATGAAGGAAGCTGCCAATGGCTTTT
>DAOQRQ010000433.1:0-2588 GCA_035355815.1 Ferruginibacter sp.
CTGTCAATTAACTGCAGGCTGTCTTTGGGAGAAAAATTTTCTGGTTGCATATACAGGAGTTTGGTTAAATAGCCGGCTGGCCATTGGCCAGCCGGCTATTTGTTTTATTTACATTCACTCAATAGTTTTTCAACCCGTTGTTTACCCCAGTTAGGATGAATATCACTGGCCGGTTTAAAATTATTGAACTTATCTAACGAAGACTGCAGTATTGGTTTTGCTGTAGCGCACCCACCGCCGAACTGTTCCGGGGTATATTTTAACCCCTGCCCTTTTAAATATTCGGGCCTTGGGTTTGATGGATCCTGTTGCATGGCATCTTCCAGGTGTGCCGTGATCTCGGCGCCATATTCCATATACCGCTGCATAGGGTTTACCATCATGTGGCTGCTGGCGATCATGCTTTTCAAGCAACTGATCTCCGAATTTTTCGGCTGCAGTGAATCGGCTTTGTCAATAAGGGCTGTTGCTTTATCGGCAATGGCATCGATCTTCGATTTGTCCTGTTCCATATACGTATAATTGACCTGGCACAGGGCGGCATAATAGTATGCCAGCCATTGATTTTTTTCTGCCGTGGCAATACGTTCAAAGTTGTTAGCCAGCGATAAAAGGCTTGCCGGGTTCTTAAAACTGGTATCTATGGCAGCGATGTTGTTTTTCATAGCAGCCATATACCGGTCGCTTTGTGCAAAAACATTTGCTGTTGTAAACATAACAGCGGTAATAAGCATGAATTTTTTCATGAGTGATTGTTTTAGTAGTTTATTTTCTGTTTTTTAATTTTTCATACTCTTTTTCCACGGAGTTGGCCTTCGGAAAAATATAGGCGCCGGCAAAATGAAAGGCCAGCCCGATGCCCCAGCCAAGCGTTGACCACAGGGGCCATGGAAAATGATTCCATCCGTAATCATCAAAATCCACGTGATGACGGTTTGCTGATAAAAACCATATTCCCCATAAAAAACCGTTTACTATTATATAAGTAATTGCATGGGTTTTGAAACTGGCCCTTTTTTGAGCGATCTCCCACAGGATGGGGTCTTTTCCTTCGGGAGGAGGTTGATGTTGTGACATAGTATTTAGGTTTTAACCTTTGCCGGTATCGTCCAACCGGGTTAGGTGATGATTAAATTTATTTTATTGCACGTTTTTTATCCGATTACCTGCATAAGAAAAGCTATTTGGGTATCTTTAGCACCATCATCACCAGGGCCGATAAAGGTGTAAGCAATGCAATAAGCCCCCAAATGTCCCACGCCAGATATGCTTTACTAAATTCTTCCCAGTTAAAGCCATCGGCTGTTTCTTTGTTCAAAGTAAGTTTGCAGATTGTTTTCTGTAATGGTACCAGTTTTATTGTAAATACAAGTCCTGAAACAGAGAACATTATAACCGACCAGAATATCCACCCGGTTTGCAGGATAGGCAGTTTTGCATGAATGGCTGCTAAAATACCCCCCGCAGTAACAACGATAACCCCGGGTATGGTGAAATACCGATCTGCTTTTATTATACCCTGCATGGTGTGGTTGATTATTTTAAGATCTTTTGTCTTGACTGCAATCATCATCCAAAACAGTCCTGTAATAATATTCCCCAGAAATATGATTACTGCTGCAAGGTGTATAAGTTTAAGATAGCTGTAGGCCATTTGAAACCGGTTGTCTTATAAATTATTATTAATCGCATCCTGGGTCCGGTCAATACCAAAACTTAAAAAACAGCCCAGGAAGATGAATCGTTTGGATGGCGGCGTTACCGGTACTTTACGGTTTCCGTCGTTGCTGTAATTATAATTGAACACCTGGTTCTGACCCAGTACATTATTAATGCCCAACACCCATACGGTAAAAACCTTTGGATTCGTTTTACCAAGATTGGGCAGGTAGTTGATGCTAAAACTCATGCTGTTGTAATTGATGGTTTTGCCGGCATCGCTGATCACGTATTTGCTCAGTGCATTGTCGTATGCAATGCGGTAATAAGGGCGGCCGCTGGCAAAATTATAGCTGAGGTTAAAGCCTGTTTTCCAGGGCAACACAAATTTCTTCACGACCAGTGCGGCTGTATGGTTTGCTGCAAAGGATGGGGTGATGGCATAGGGATAATTCAAAAAATCACGCTTGGTATCTAAATAAGAATAAGAGATCCAGTAGTCAACATTCTTAAAGGTCTTTTTATCTCTCCAGAATAACTCCACTCCTTTTGCATCGCCAAAGCCGTTATTGTTTGCAGCCGTTTCTCTTCCGGTTATGTTAACAGAGGTCTTATACAGGTCGCTGTATTTTTTGTAGAATGCCTCTATACGGAATGTCTGCCTGCTGCTCAGTTTCTGGTATTGCAGGATATAATGTGCAGCTCTCGAATAATCAAGGCTTGCTGCTGCAGGAAGGTATTTTCTTTCGGGGTTCTGATAAAAGATACCGTAAGCAAAAGATGCCTGGCTGTTATCAGCGAATTTATAAGCTACCGAAACCCGGGGAGCTATATTCCATTTACTGATCAGGTTGGAATGTTCCAGCCTGCTTCCCAGCTTGGCGGCAAGACTGTTGTCCTGGAGCAGGGCAGGGTTGCCGGGCAGGCTA
>DAOQRQ010000434.1:0-2583 GCA_035355815.1 Ferruginibacter sp.
TGGGCCTTTGGTAATGCCAACAATACGCCCAGGGTTGCCCGGATAGACCTGAAAACCTTCCGCACCGCCGAGATCATCGAACTGCCAAACAGCGGGGGTAACCACTCTTCTCCTTTTATTACAGAAAATACCGAGTACGTAGTGGCAGGCACCCGTTTCAGCGTACCGCCGGATGATAAAAACGGCGATGTACCCATCAATACCTATAAACAGAATTTTAAAGGAACCATCAGCTTTATCAGCGTGGCGAAAGAGAACGGCAAAATGGATATCGCCTTCCAGATACAATGTCCCGGCGTTAACTTCGACCTCAGCCGTGCAGGCAAAGGAGTATCGCACGGATGGTTCTTCTTCTCCTGTTATAATACCGAACAGGCAAATACTTTGTTAGAAGTGAACGCTTCACAGAAAGACAAGGATTTTATCATGGCGGTTAACTGGAAAAAAGCAGAGGAATACCTGAAAGCCGGTAAGGGAAGAAAACAAGCCGTACGCTATGCACACAATACCTACAGCGATGAAACACATTCAGCCACTTCCGAAATAAGAACAGAAGTAACCGTACTGGATGCCAAAGACCTGAAAGATATCTGTTACTTCTTCCCATGTCCTAAATCACCGCATGGTTGCGATGTAAGCCCGACCGGTGAATACATTGTGGGCAGCGGTAAGCTGGCTGCATTGATCCCCGTTTTCAGTTTTGATAAATTACAAAAAGCAATTGCAGCAAAGGATTTTATAGGCGACTTTGATGGTATCCCGGTTTTGAAATACGAATCTGTTTTATATGGCGAAGTTAAAAAGCCCGGCCTTGGCCCATTGCATACCGAGTTTGATAATAAGGGTAATGCCTATACTTCCATGTTTGTTTCTTCTGAAGTGGTGAAATGGAATATTAAAGACCTGAAAGTGGTAGACAGGGTGCCTACCTATTATTCAGTTGGTCACTTAACCGTAGCCGGCGGCGACACCAAAACACCTAACGGTAAATATCTGGTGGCGTACAATAAAATTACCAAAGACAGGTTCCTGCCAACCGGTCCGGAATTATCACAAAGTGCCCAGTTGTATGATATCAGCGGTGATAAGATGCAGTTGATCCTCGACTTTCCAACCATTGGCGAACCGCATTATGCACAGATCATACCTGCCGACCTTGTGAAGGGCAATTCCACGAAGTTCTTCAAGATGGAATCAAATAAAAATCCCTATTTCTCTAACGGGGAAGCAACCACCAAAGTAGTGCGTACCGGTAACCGGATCGATGTATATATGACCGCCATCCGTTCTCACCTTACTCCTGATAATATTGAAGGAATAAAAATGGGCGATGAAGTGTATTTCCATGTTACCAACCTGGAGCAGGACTGGGATGTGCCCCATGGCTTTGCCATCAAAGGCGCTGCCACTGCAGAATTGCTGATCATGCCGGGTGAAACACAAACCCTGAAATGGAACCCCGTTAAAGTGGGTATATTCCCCATGTATTGTACCGATTTCTGCAGTGCATTGCACCAGGAGATGACCGGTTACATAAGGGTATCGCCGGCAGGCAGTACTGTGCCGTTGTTGTTCAGTACCGGTAAGAATTTACCAGCTGCTGATTCTGCCGTTAAGAAATAGAAAAGCTAAAGAACAGACTGCATTGCAGTCTGTTCTTCTTTACGTTGTTTGAAAACCTGGTACAATGAAAAATGACAGAATAACAAACTGGACAAGGATATTGCTGGTTCTTTGCGGACTGGCACTCATCCCGGTGATATTTGTTCCCTTGTGGCGGATTGACCTGGCTGCCCCTCAATATCCGGAAGGATTGATGCTGCTGATCTACCCGTCGAAACTGGGTGGCAATGTAGACATCATCAATGGATTGAACCACTACATCGGCATGAAGACCCTGCATACGGAAGACTTCATTGAATTTACCTTACTTCCTTATATCATTGGTTTTTTCTCCCTGCTTTTTTTGATAACAGCCATTGCAGGAAAACGGAAATTACTTTATATACTTTTTATACTTTTTGTTTCTTTTGGCGTACTGGCCATGTATGATTTCTGGCGCTGGGAATATAACTATGGTCACAACCTGGATCCCGATGCAGCCATCATTGTTCCGGGGATGGCCTATCAGCCACCGTTGATAGGGTTTAAACAATTGCTCAATTTCGGTGCATACTCCATGCCCGATATGGGTGGATGGATATTTGTAGCTGCAGGGGCGCTGTTGCTCTTTTGCTTTATAATGGAATGGCGCCGTTCTGTAAAGATCCGGAAAGGATTGATCAGCTTAGTCATATTGCCCCTGTTCCTTTCGTCGTGCAGTACGGGGCCACAGGCCATCAATCCCGGTGCGGATCATTGTTATTTCTGTAAGATGACCATCAGCGATGTACGGTATGGAGCAGAGATCGTAACAAAAAAAGGGAAACTTTATAAGTTTGATGATATGCATTGCCTGTTGACCTTTCTTCGTTCGGGTATGATAGAAAAAGAACAGGTAAAGGATATTTATATTACCAATTACAGCAATGGGCATCAACTCATCAATATAAAAGATGCGCTGTTACTTAAAGCAGATGAACT
>DAOQRQ010000435.1:0-2567 GCA_035355815.1 Ferruginibacter sp.
CGGCATCATTCCCAGGAGCAACCGCTGCATTTTTGTTATAAATGAATTACCCGATCTGCAGGCAAGGATACAGGTATCGCTGTTCAATATTTTAGAAGAAGGCGATCTGCAGATACGTGGATTCAAACTACGCTTACCGCTTGATGTGTTATTCGTGTTCACGGCCAACCCCGAAGACTATACCAACCGGGGAAGCATTGTAACACCGCTCAAAGACCGCATAGAAAGCCAGATACTCACCCACTATCCAAAATCGCTGGAAACAGCCCTGCAGATCACCGAACAGGAAGCAGCGATCAATGCTGCACAAAAGCAAAAAGTAAAAGTGAGCGACCTGGTAAAACGTTTGATAGAACAGGTGGCTTTTGAAGCAAGGGGCAGCGAACTGGTGGATAAGAAAAGCGGCGTAAGTGCACGCCTCAGCATCAGCGCTTATGAAAATGCCATCAGTGCGGCTGAAAGAAGGGCCATCATCAATGAAGAAAAAGAAACACAGGTATGGATCAGCGATCTCATCGGCATCATTCCCTCCATCACTGGTAAGATAGAACTGGTGTACGAAGGCGAACAGGAAGGCCCTTACCAGGTTGCGTTCAATTTACTGGAACGTTCCATCCGTACGCAATTCGGTTTGTATTTTCCCAACCCCGATACGCTGAAAAAAAGAAGAGGTAAAGAAGCAGCAACCGACGACAATCCCTATAAATCCATCACACGCTGGTTTGACGCAGGCAATACACTGAACACTTTCTTTGAAACAAGGGATGAAGACAAGGTTCAGCTACTGTATAAAGTAGACGGTCTTCATGCCCTGGTGAAAAAACATTTCAAAGGGGCGAACGACAAAGAGAATGCTTTATTGATGGAATTTGTACTGCACGGCCTGGCTGCACATTCACTGATCAGCAAAAAAGTGCTGGAAGGGAAGATCGAATTCAAAGACCTGATGGGAAGCATGCTCAACATCGGCAGCCAGCATTTTGATGAAGAAGACCTTAACGAAGAAGATTTCAATTAACATCTCCCGCTTCGCCAAAGTTTAAAACTTTGGCGAAGCTATATCTGGTCATCCACCAACATGACCAGCATCCCCTTTTTACGGTAGTTGCAAACTAAAAAAATCCGATACCTTTAATACACATTGACCAACCCGGTTAATGCGCAACCATTCAACCATTTTAATATGAAAATTTCTGTTCTGAAAAAGATCATTCCCCTCTTTTTCTCCACCTCCGCTATATTGGTGCAGCAGGATATGCAGGCCCAGAGTTTATCCGTGAATACTTCCGGGGCCACTGCCCATGCTTCTGCCATACTCGACGTAAGCAGTACGTCAAAAGGCATGCTGATACCCCGGGTAAGTTTAAGCAGTACCGGCGACGTAGCCACCATTGCAACACCGGCAACCAGTTTACTGGTGTACAATACCAATGCCGCCATCACGGGCGGAAGCGGAACCGGTTATTATTATTACAACGGAAGCAGCTGGATAAAAGTTTTTGATGCCCTTACGCCACTCAATGGCTGGGGTACAGCAGGTAACAGCGGCACCACACCCGGTACTCAATTTATCGGTACAAACGATAACGTGGGACTTATGTTTAAGATAAATGGTTTCCAGTCGGGTTACATCGATGTACCAAACCTGAATACCAGTTTTGGAGAAAGAACATTGATCGTGAATACAACGGGGATCAACAACGCCGCATTCGGTTATCGTTCACTCTTCAGCAATACTACCGGTTTTGATAATGTGGCAATGGGCTACCGTTCATTGTATAACAACAGCACCGGGTATTACAATATTGCCCTTGGCTCTGAGACGCTGATGGCAAACACCACCGGTCATGAGAATGTGGCCATCGGCATCAAAGCGCTTACGGCAAATACATCCGGAAACAGCAATACCGCTACCGGTTCCTTTTCGTTGTTTTCCAATACCACCGGTTTCTCTAATACAGGCTTTGGTACTGCTTCGCTATCATTCAATACAACCGGAAGCGATAATACGGCTGTAGGTGCTGTTTCACTTTCTGCCAACACTACCGGGCAATGGAATACCGCCGTTGGTTCCAATGCACTCAGCGGAAACTCAACCGGCAATGAAAATACAGCAGTAGGTCTTGCTGCACTTGGCAGCAACACAACAGGCGGGTATAATACGGCCAATGGTGTTCAGGCTCTTTTTATCAATTCAACCGGAAGTTTCAATGTGGCCATGGGCTGGAATGCCATGCACGATAATACCACCGGCAGTTCCAACACCGCCATCGGATCTTCAGCCTTATATTCAAATACAACCGGTGGAAGCAATACCGCAATAGGCATATCCAGTCTGCGCAGCAATACCACCGGTACCGGCAATACCGCCATTGGACTGGGAGCATTATTCCAGAACAGCACGGGTACTTTCAATACTGCCGGCGGTGTGAATGCGCTTACGAGCAATACTACCGGGTACGACAATGTTGCCTGGGGTATTTCAACCCTAAACAACAATAGTTCAGGAAGTACCAATACAGCCATTGGCAGCAGTTCACTCCGCAATAACACTACCGGGTATTCAA
>DAOQRQ010000436.1:0-2561 GCA_035355815.1 Ferruginibacter sp.
TCGATCGAACTTATCGGCAAAACCAGCCGTTAACAAACCCGATATACCTGCGCTGAATGCATAGGCCGATACCACAAAGCCAAACTGCGAAGTGGTAAGCTCCATGGATTTCATCAGCATATCTCCCAGCGGCGACATCACCATAAAATCAAGTATCACGGTAAATTGGGTAAGGGCGAGCAGCATGATCACAAGAACCTGGTAAGATGAGAATTTTGGTTTGCCGGGAGGATTGCCAGTAGTCATTAGTAAGTAGTAATTGTTTTTTTACCGGGTTCAAAAGTAGGCAATTGTTGAGAGCCCAACTTTATAAAACGGGAAATAATATCTCCTGGTTTATTTCAACGCTCCCAATTCCTCCTATATTTATAGTAAATAACCCGCATGAAATTTTTAACTTTTGCATTTGGCATCATCCTGTCGGCTTCCTGTACCACGTCAATAACTATCGCACAAAAAAACAAGGAGAAAAGTTCAGGCATCAGAACCGGGGCCGAGCAAACGGAAAAATATCTTTCGTACATAAAAGGAAAGCGGGTGGCCATACTTGCCAACCAAACCTCCATCATTGGTGGTACGCACCTGGTTGACAGCCTGAAGAAACTGGGCGTTAATATCGTAAAGGTATTTGGTCCCGAACATGGTTTCCGCGGCAAGGCAAGCGCCGGCGATAAAGTAAGTGATGAAGTGGATCTGACAACCGGTATTCCCATCATCTCGCTGTATGGTTCAAAGAACAAACCCACCAGGGCCGACCTGGCCGATGTAGATATTATGCTGTACGACCTGCAGGATGTTGGCGTACGTTTTTATACCAACATCAATGCGCTGAGCCGGTTAATGGAAGCCTGCTATGAGAACGGTAAAGAACTGCTGATACTCGACCGTCCCAACCCCAATGGATATTTGATCGACGGCCCCGTGCTGGATATGAAATATAAGTCGGGCATTGGCATGTTTCCAATACCAATGTCGCATGGGCTCACTGTTGCCGAATTTGCACAGATGGCAAATGGCGAAGGCTGGCTCAGCAATAACGTAAAATGCAATATCAGGATAATACCCGTGGCAAATTACAACCACGATATGCCTTATGTTCTCCCGGTGAAC
This sequence comes from Ferruginibacter sp., assembly GCA_035355815.1. GTDB lineage: Bacteria > Bacteroidota > Bacteroidia > Chitinophagales > Chitinophagaceae > Ferruginibacter. Next base: position 1,111 of record DAOQRQ010000436.1, read on the forward strand.
CCCTCTCCCAACCTGAATACGCCGCAGGCTGTACTGCTTTATCCCTCAACCTGTATGTTTGAAGGCGTGTACCTGAACCATGGACGGGGCACTTATTTTCCCTTTACCGTAATTGGCAGCCCGGAGTTAAAAGGCATTTACGATTTCTCTTACACACCCACCGGCATAAAAGGCATGGCCGAAACGCCTTTATTCATGAACGAGGTTTGTTATGGGATCGACCTGCGGAATTATGATACCGAACTGTTGAGAAGATCGAAAAAGATAAACCTGCAATGGATCATGGAATTATACAAAGCGCATCCGTACAAGGAAAAATTCTTCGACTCAAAGCTGAGTAAGCAGATGAATAATATTGAGGTACAAATTGGTTCCGGGTTGTTTCGCCAGCAGATCATCGACGGGGTTTCTGAAGAAGTAATAAGGGCAAGCTGGGAACCCGGGTTGAGCGAATATAAAATGATGCGGAAGAAATATTTGTTGTATCCGTGATCAAATGAATATTCCGGTTCCCAGGCAGGCTGCACCTATTTCATCAGCATCAGCGATCCCATGGTTTCAATTCCTTCAAACAAATTACCGATACGGATATTCTCATTCTCTGCATGCTGGTTGTTATCGTAATTGGCTATGGGAACGGTGATCGTTCTGGCACCCAGGTATTTTTCAAATACATATAAAGGAAGACTGCCGCCCATTGTTGGCTGCAGTACGACCTGGCCGTTGGATGAAGATTTAACCGCTGCGATCACTTTCTGAACGATGGGCAGGTCCATTGAGGTACGCTGTGCATTGATGGCATCCTTGCCGGTTGTTACTTTTATGATCTTTGCATATTTTGTTCTTTCTTCATCGGTAGGCTCATCAGCAGTTACATAGTAGCCCTGCGCTTTGATGTGATCGATCACTTTTTGCTGCTGCCGCTGCCAGTCGTTACCCATTACCAGCCGCAGGTCAATTACGGCACTTGCATAAGTGGGTATCTGGTTCGAAGCCATCTTACCCACATTACCGCTTTGTATGCCGTTAATATTCAGCGAAGGCAGGTTGATGGCGTCACCGAGTGTGATCCCTTTCATTTCAAGGCCGCTTATTCCCAGTTCTTTTTTCATTTGTTCATCTACGGAGGGCACTTCATCCAGCGCTTTTCTTTCTGAAGAACTTAAAGGAGTCACATCATCATAAAATCCTTTGATGGTAACCCGCCCGTCATCGTCTTTCATAGAGGATAAAAGTTTTACCAGCATCATAGCTGGGTTAGGCGCCCAGTTGCCGTAATGCCCGCTGTGTAATGGCCGCTTTGAAGCATACACCGTAACATCTACATGCGTATCGCCCCGAACACCAAATACAATTTGTTTATTGCCCGTCTGGTGAACAGGTCCGTCGCAAATGATCCACAGGTCGGATTGAAGCAGGGCCCGGTACTTATCCAGTATCTCATTCAGGTG
>DAOQRQ010000437.1:0-2557 GCA_035355815.1 Ferruginibacter sp.
GAAAGCATATTGATACGGTTGATAATAGGTTGTGTCCATCCGTTGGTAACACCGGGAATCTGCAACTTGGCATTGAGTTCATTGATAATATCATTTTTACTCAATCCCTTTCTCCATTCCGATTGAGGTTTTAAAAGGATAATGGTTTCAATCATGCTGATGGGGGAATTGTCGGTTGCCGTGTTGGCTCGTCCTGCTTTGCCCAAAACATTCTTCACTTCCGGTACAGATTTGATTAGTTTATCCTGTACTTGCAAAATCCGCTTGGCTTCACTGTTGGAAACATCCGGGAGTGTAACGGGCATGAATAAAATAGAGCCTTCATCCAGTGGCGGCATAAATTCTTTACCCAAACTAAGCAGCATAGGAATACTGATTGCCAAAGCAATGATGTTAACAGCCAGTGTTGTTCTTCGCCATTTGATACAGGTACGGATAACCGGCTCGTATATTTTTTCCAGTATTCGGTTTACCGGGTTTTTGGTTTCGGGCCTGAAACGCCCTTTCATAAAAAAGGAAATTAAAACGGGGGCTAAGGTTAGCACCAGCAACGCATCCACAATCATGATGAATGTTTTGGTGAATGCCAGTGGGTGGAAGAGTTTTCCTTCCTGGCCGGTTAGTAAAAACACCGGCAAAAAAGAAGTGATGATTATAATGGTAGAAAAGAATACACCCCTTGACACCTGAATGCTGGCTTTTTCAATCAACCGCATCCTTTCCAACTCCGGAATACGGTAGTAGGTTTGTTTACGTTTTAGTTTATTGAACAATTTTTTCATTGTTTAGGATTTAGGGGTGTGTTGATTTTGATAGTCTGATAAATGCCGGTAGGCATTCTCACTCATAATAATTCCATTGTCTACAATTACACCGATAGCCAGGGCAATACCTGTTAGTGACATGATATTGGAGGATATACCAAACATATTCAGCAGGATGAAACTGATAGCAATGGTTATCGGAATCTGAATAATGATGCTTAATGCACTACGCCAGTGAAAAAGAAAGATGATAACGATCAGCGCCACCACAGCCATTTCTTCAACCAGTTTTACCTTAATGTTGCCGATAGCCGCTTCAATCAGTTCACTGCGGTCGTAGGCAGTTTTAAAGGTTACACCTTCGGGCAATCCTTTCTGCACATCTTTCATTTTCTCTTTTACGGCATTTATTACTTTATCTGCATTTTCGCCATAACGCATCACTACAATACCACCTACTACTTCGCCTTCACCGTTTTCATCAAAGATTCCCAATCGTAAATCGCCACCCATCTGTACCGTGCCAATATCCTTCACCCTTACCGGAATACCATTATTGTTGCCCACTGCAATAGCTTCGATGTCGTCTTTATTTTTAATGTAGCCTAAACCCCGGATGATATAAGCCATATCACTCATTTCAAATTTGCGGCCGCCCACATCATTGTTACTGGCTTTTACTTTGTTCATTACATCCATAAGGCTGATGTTATAGAACTGTAATTTTACCGGGTCAATTACCAACTGGTATTGTTTTTCAAAACCGCCAAAGGATGCCACTTCGGCAACACCGGGTACGGTTTGCAAAGCCAGTTTTACATACCAGTCCTGCAAGGCTCTTTGTTCACCGAGGTCAAGGTTTTTTGTGTCCAGTGTGTACCAGAATACATGACCAACCCCTGTACCATCGGGGCCAAGTGTGGGTGTTACGCCTGTAGGCAATAAGCGTTGTGCATAATTCAACCGTTCCAGTACTCTTGTTCTTGCCCAATACACATCTACATCATCTTCAAAAATTACATATACAAAACTCATCCCGAACATAGAAGTGCCCCTGATGTTTTTCACTTTTGGAATGCCTTGCAAATTGCTTACCAGCGGATAGGTAACCTGGTCTTCCATGATCTGAGGGCCACGGCCCATCCATTCGGTAAAGACGATCACCTGATTTTCGCTGAGATCAGGGATTGCATCAATGGGGTTTTTCTTGATGTTTATTATACCCCAGGTAAACAATCCTGCTGCAATCAGCAAAACGATGTACCGGTTTTTTAATGACCAGGAAATTAATTTAGGAATCATAATGATTTTTTTTGGCCTCACCCTCGTTCTCCCGATAAAATCGGGAGAGGCCCGGCAGGCGTTTATAATCTTTCAATCATACTAACGTATCAACATGGAAGCATGACTCAACATTTATTTCATCATTTCTTCTACACTACCGCAGGTCATCATCTTATCTCCAAAATAGGGATTACGGATTTCCTTTGTTTCACTCAGCCACATGGCTCCTTTGTTATCCTGTGCCATTGGGCAATGATCATGATACAAAGCCATACCTGCACCAAATGCTTTTACCATATCGTACATATCTTTACTCATCATGACAAAATGCTCCCGTTGATGTTCAATTTTGTTTTTCGAAATGTGTTCTGCATGTTCTTTCAGGTCGGCTTCAATATCATCATATACTTTTTTCTGGTCGGCACTTAATAGTGATTTATCAAACCCTTTCATGACATCAAACATTTTTCCAGAGGCTGCAGCCGCATCAGTTTCATTTCCGTTTGCCA
>DAOQRQ010000438.1:0-2548 GCA_035355815.1 Ferruginibacter sp.
TATGATAGATGAGGTCGGCCGGGTTTTGTTTCAGAATGATCCTTATTCTTCCACCCAATGCTGAATGACGGATGAAGGCAGTATCTGCAGCAGTACTGAAATCAAAAGAGGCCGAAAGGTTTCGCTGCATCAGCCGGCTGCGGTACCAGGTGCCGCCGGTGGCGCTTACCAATGGTTTGCCATTATAGATCACCACGCTATCGTTATAGGCAAGTACCAGTAGTTTATTGTTACTGCTTTGTTGTAACCAGGTTACCAGTTTGTTTTTGTGCCGTTCTTCTTCGTACCCGTAATCGCTGTCGAGAAAGGCAATTCTTTCTACATTTAACGGGATGCTTTCTACAGCATCCAGAAATCCAACAATAAAACTGCCGCCGCCACTGTGACTGTTCAGTATTATTTTCGGATCGTACATTTTAAAAAGATCCGTGATGCTGTCAACAATATTTTTTATCAGGTTCAGGGAACCGGGTGTACTGCGTTTCCAGGCGGGCCAGCTTTTTTGACCGGCCATCAGGTAAACTGTTATGTAGGTATTCTTCTTATCAAGGGCTCTTACATACCTTGTTTGAGCGGCTATATGCTGAATGTCGTAATGCCAGTCTTCCCCTGCGTTCATTTTTTTGCCCTTGGTCCATTCAATGCTGTTGCCGTTTGGCAATGCATAAAACACGAGGTAGGTTTTTCTTTTCCGGTGAAATTGAATGGGTGCATTGATGTGGATGACCATATTCTTTCCGGTATCTTTTATGGTTAATTCCTGTTCCTTAAACAGGTTTGTAGGGGTAAAGCCTGGCAGGAGCTTTGCCTGGGAGAAGGAAAACGATGTCAGGAATAACAGCCCGGCAACTATCGGTTGCTTTTTCATAATAGTGGTTTAAGCATCACGGCGATTCACAGCTATTGACTAAGCAAAGGGAATGACCGCTCAGGAGAGGGCATTTTTTTGTTGCTTTATATTTTCAATGATCTCTTTCAGCCTGTGTTGGTATCCCTTTGAAATATCCACATCGGTTATTTCAATCTCCCGGGCAAAGTCCATGAACTCCGTGGAATGATTTTCCTTTTTACCTGTCTTTACATTTACATGAATGAAACTGGTCCACATCACCGATTTCAGGTGACTGTGCTTCTCATCCATCATGATCATCTCTACCAGCACAGATCCCGGGGCCAGGTTTATTAAACCGGTTTTAATGGATACCCGTTCGTTGTAATTGGCGGGCCGCAGGTAGGCTATCTCATGGCCGGCTACCAGCCAGCTTACCCCCTGCTGGTAAAAATCGGTAAGATCCAGCCGGTATTCTTCTTTCAGGTGATCTTCCCGGGCATTTAAAAAATAATCGATGTAGCGGGCATTGTTCAGATGCCCGAACGGGTCACAATCGGTAAAACGAATGGTATAGAAGGAGTGGGGTGTTTTGTTCATAAAATTTTATTTGAGGGCGTCTTATAACAGGCTTCGAAATTAGGTAAAATGTTTCGTGAGGCCCGAACAACGGGGTAATTTCAGAGAAGGAGATGAGAAAGATCAGAAAAGGCGGATTTGAGCCATGATACTGGTCAGTTCATTGGAAAGTACAAACGGATTCTTTTAGTTTTATGATACGAAAACGAAGTTAGAAAATAAGTTCAATCACCTTTGGCGGCTCATCGGTAACACCCCGATGATAGAGATCGTTTATCGTTATAAAAATGTTACCCGAAAGGTTTACATAAAGTGCGAACATTATAACCTTACAGGCAGCATTAAAGACCGTATGGCATTGTACATCCTTCAACAGGCCTATCGCTCCGGTAAAATAAAGCAACATGATATTATTGTGGAAGCCACCAGTGGCAATACCGGAATTGCTTTCAGCGCCATTGGCAAGGCGCTGGGGCACGAAGTAAAGATCATTATGCCCGACTGGCTGAGCAAGGAAAGGATCAACATCATTGAGAGCCTGGGTGCAGAAGTGATACTGATATCCAAAGAGAAGGGAGGTTTTTTGGGAAGCATTGCATTAAGTGAACAGATGGCAGCAGCGGATCCTTCCATTTTTTTACCCAGGCAGTTTGAAAATACCTATAATGCCCAGGCACATGAAAAAACCACGGCAAAGGAAATATGGATGCAGTTACAGGCCATAGATATTAATCCCGATGCTTTTGTTGCTGGTGTGGGCACTGGTGGAACCATTATGGGCGTAGGTAAATATCTGCGGACAAAAAATCCCGGCATTAAAATACATCCCCTGGAACCGGCAGAATCTCCCACGCTTTCCACTGGATATAAAACAGGATCGCACCGCATACAGGGAATTTCTGACGAATTTATCCCGGCAATTGTAAAGCTGAATGAAATGGATCCCGTTATCAAAGTATCTGATGGGGATTCAATTTTAATGGCCCAAAAACTTGCACGAAATCTGGGGCTGGCAGTAGGTATTTCATCAGGTGCAAACCTTATCGGTGCCATTCGTTTACAAAACCAATCAAACAATCCTTTGAACGTGGTGACCGTATTCAGTGACAGCAACAAAAAATATTTAAGCACCGACCTGAT
>DAOQRQ010000439.1:0-2546 GCA_035355815.1 Ferruginibacter sp.
TTTATCCCAGATGATGGTACTTTTGAATAATTTTTTGTTCTCCCACCAGCGCACATCAATATCTGTCATGGATAAAACAGGATCGTATGTTTTCCATACATGTGGTTTGGTAATATCCCTGTTTGTATTTGCGATACCTATACTTAGTTTACCGGTCTCGTATCCTTTCTCCTTTCCACCGATATAACTCATCCAGTATTTTTCATTGAATTGCTGCAACTGGTAAGAACCACCCCAGTTGTGATCTTGCAAGGCGATATACCCTGCCTTTTGGTTGGCATCCCATTCCATTGCATCGGCATGGGTTGTATCGCCAAAACTTAATATCTTCCCAAGGGTTTTCCATTGAAGCAGGTCTTTGCTTTTTGCCAGCCAGGTCTCGTAACCACGACCATCAAACTGAATGTACGTCATGTACCAGTTATTCCCTTTACGAAAAACAGAAGGGCAATCTATTTTTTTGGATGCATCTTCTGGAGCTATTACAAGTCCATATTTGTAAGGAGTTTTTACTTCCTCATAGATTTGCTGCATTACTGTTTGCGGAACCTGGGATTTAACCACGAAGACACTAAGAACACTAAGTAACACAAAGAAAAACTTCGTGCTTCTTTGTGCCTTTGTGCCTTTGTGGTTCAATATTTTAAAACTTAATCTCTTTTGCTCTTTCACCTGCCTGCTTATTTTTTGAATTAAAAGGAACAAGATAAAATGAATACCGGTGATCTTTTGCCGGTACCTGGTATTTTTCCAGTGGCGCCGCTACATCGCTCCAGCTGTCATTACCGCCCACCCCCATCTGAACCAGGTCGATATTAAGCGTAATGAAACCGGCATCTTTTAGCCTGTTGGTATGCTTTGCATTTTGAATATTCTCTTCCGTATACGGCCATGCACTCATACTCAGTAAGCTATCGGCCACCACTACCAGGCCCTCTTTTGTTTTTGGGTTGTTCAGGTACATCCAGCGAACATCCGTTCGGTTACCATTTTCCTGCGGTACTACGTAGTTCTCCATGAATTCATTGATGGGCAAGGTATAGATACCCACATCAGCACCATAGTTCTTATCAATATAATTTTCCATCGGGCCCTTACCAAACCATTGAATATTGTCGTAACCTCTTTCAATGCCCATCTGCATGCCTACCCTGGGAATATTGGGCAGGCCAGGTTTTGTTTTTAAATTATAATTCACTTCTACAACCCCATTCCCGTAAACACAGTAACCAACAACCACCACCGCACTGTCATTGATCAATGAATACGTGCTGTTAATATGCAGGCCGCTTCCGTGATGGCCATCGCATTTGCCCGTGCTGAAATTTACGAGTTTCGGCCTGGCTTCGATCCATTGCTTTAATACCCGGTGTGTCTTCCAGCCCCGCCTGTCATTATCTGTTTGCGCTCGTGTGAAATGAGGAAGCATCGGTTCCTTTACCTGTTCATGCCCGTTCTGTAGATAAGAGCTTAATGCGCCGTTCAATTTGCTGAAAGTTATAGTAAAATTTTTCCCCTTTAATTGAATATGGGAGTCGTTTTGTTCGAAAGTGAGTGTTGCCGTAAAATTGGTTTGGGCTGACGGCTTAAACACATTTACAAGACTTAGTTGATTTGTTGCTATCTCAAATCCTTTACCTGCCCAGCTTTCATCGTTTGCCAATGTAAAATGCAATGCTGCATGGTATTCGGTATTGGCCTTCATCTTTGGCAAATAAGGAGAGATGTCAAGTATATCTTCTTTACCGGCTGCGATATTTATTGTTGGCAATGCTTTCGTGGAAATTATGTTGCCGTCTTCTTTAATTACCAGGGAAGCATTGTATTCATTTACATCTTTTACGGCGCTTCTGTTGGTTATCCGGATGGTTGCTTTTACCGGATCGGCCCATTCAGATTCTATGGGCTGAAAAACCCGTTTGCATTCGTACATCAGGCCCTTGGGTGCGCCGCCGGGATTCACCACTCCCTTGATAGTAAAATTGTCGAAAAACTTTTCGCCGTAATCGCCGCCATAAGCATAGTATTCCACTCCGGCCGGATCCTTCTTCAGCAATCCCTGGTCTTTGAATTCCCAGATACAACCGCCGATGATGCGTTTGGTATTGCGCCACTGGTCCCAAAAATCTTTTATATTACCGCCACTGTTACCCATGGCGTGTGCATATTCACAAAAGAAGATGGGCCTGGTATCGCCATTAGGCTGATCGGCGAGTAAGGACGCTGTGTACATGGCGGGGTACATCCTGCTGATCATATCCACATAGTACTGATCAAGCGGATTCTGAATGCGATGACTATGGTCGTTACTCTTTAAATACTTCGGATCGGATGGATCGATATAGCCTTCTTCTTTCCGGGTTCCCATGGCCGGTTCATAATGCAGGGGCCGGGTAATATCAAAATCATGTATCCAGCCTGCCATGGCTGCATGGTTGGGGCCGCTGCCGGCTTCGTTGCCCAAGCTCCAGAAAATGATAGAAGGATGGTTTTTATCCCGCAAAGCCATGCGGCTGATGCGTTCAATATAAGCGCCAGCCCATTTT
>DAOQRQ010000440.1:0-2536 GCA_035355815.1 Ferruginibacter sp.
CATGGTAACCTGGCCATGCGTTCATTAAAGAAAATGATGCCGGGCAGCGAATATCCTTATACCGTAAGGGTGGTAAGTGATATCCTGGAAAGCAATGGATCCTCTTCAATGGCTACGGTTTGCGCCGGTTCACTGGCGTTGATGGATGCAGGTGTTCCCTTGGCAAAACACGTTAGCGGTGTTGCGATGGGATTAATTAAAAAAGGCGATGATTTTGCGATCTTAACCGATATCCTGGGTGATGAAGATCATTTAGGTGATATGGACTTTAAAGTTACCGGCACCCGCGATGGTATCTGTGGTGTTCAGATGGATATAAAAGTGGATGGCTTAAGCATGGACGTTATGCGCCAGGCTTTGGCACAGGCTAAAAAAGGCCGTATGCATATACTGGATGCGATGTATGCGTGTACAGAAGCACCCAGAGCGGATGTTAAACCGCATGCACCAAGAATGGTTAAGATCATCATCGACAAAGAATATATAGGTGCGGTGATCGGGCCCGGCGGTAAAGTGATACAGGAAATTCAGCGTGAAACCGGCACCACCATCAATATTGAAGAAGTAGATAACCATGGTGAAGTAAGTATCTTCTCTAAAGAAAAAGCAGGGCTTGATAAAGCGCTCGCCTGGGTAAATGGCCTCGTGGCTGTTCCTGTTGTAGGTGATACCTATGAAGGAACCGTAAAGAGCATCAAAGAATTCGGCGCCTTTGTTGAATTCCTGCCTAAGAAAGAAGGTTTATTGCACATCAGTGAAATAAGCTGGAAACGCCTGGAAAGCATGGATGGTATCTTTAAGGAAGGCGACAAGGTGAAAGTGAAATTGCTGGACATCGATCAGAAGACCGGTAAATTCAAACTAAGCCGTAAAGCATTGATACCAAAACCTGAACAGCAGCCCAGGCAGCCGCAGGAAGGGAAAGCATAATTTAACTAATAAACGGTAACCGGCAGCAATACGACTGCCGGTTATTTTTTTCAGGTAATTCATAAATCATTTCCATGAACAAAGCGTTTGTTCAGTTATTCTTTTCAAATGCAGATGCCGGTAAAACGGAGATGCTGATCGCATTGCTGAGTAATATAAGCTATTCAGGCTTTGAAGAAACCGGTAATGGTCTCAAGGCTTTTATCAGCCAGGAAGATTTTAACCAGGATGCATTGGATGAAATTACAAATGCTGTTGGTGTGAAGTGTGAGCGGTCACTGATCAAAGAACAGAACTGGAATGCTGTTTGGGAGAGCAGCTTCGATCCGATCATCCTCGGCGATTTTGCTGCTATCCGGGCTGGCTTTCACCAACCGGTACAAAATGTAAAACATGAGATTGTTATTACCCCCAAGATGAGTTTTGGTACCGGACATCATGCCACCACGTATATGATGATTGAACAGATGAAGGAGATGGATCTCACCAGGAGATCGGTGATTGATTTTGGAACAGGAACCGCAGTCCTGGCCATTCTTGCCGAAAAGATGGGCGCTACGTCTGTTGATGCCATTGATAACGATGAATGGAGCATAGAAAATGCAAAAGAAAACCTGGCTGCGAATAATTGCAGGGCAGTAAATATTTCCAGGGCGGGTACCCTGCACAAAGAGAAGGCATACGATATCATCCTGGCTAATATAAATCTCAATGTGATAGTGGATAATCTTCCTGCTATCATACAGGCCTCGAAAAAAGATACCGAACTGCTGCTCAGTGGCTTTCTAAAACAGGATGAGGCCGACCTGCTTCAGCTAACTGCGGTCTTTAACCTGAGCCATATAAATACCCTTCAAAAAGGGGAGTGGATATGCCTGAAATTCAAGATGAATTGAGTTGTAATTTTATATCTAAACTACTGGCTGGCAATATACTAAAACGGTAATTCACATTTTACGGCATAAGAGGGTAAATATACTCTTTCCGGGAGTTAATTTATCGTTACTTTTGTGTACTTCAACTCAAGCTAAGAAACGGATGAAAGAATTACTTCTTATTGTTCTTGCATATCTGATTGGCTCTATCCCAACTGCTTTGATCGTCAGCAAACGTTTTTTCGGGATCGACATACGTGATTACGGAAGCGGCAACATGGGCGCTACCAATACCTTCCGGGTGCTGGGCTCCAAGTACGGTACCATGGTAATGGCCATAGATATTCTGAAAGGATTGGTTGCCGCTGGTTTATACAGTTTCATTCCGTATTACATGCACAATGAGCTGGAGCGTACCAATTTCATGATCGGGTTGGGACTGGCTGCAGTAGCCGGGCATATATTCCCCATTTTTGCAGGTTTTAAAGGAGGTAAAGGCGTGGCTACTTTATTCGGAATGATACTCGCTGTACAACCCGTAATTGCCATCAGTTGCACAGGCGTATTCCTGCTGGTGCTTTATCTTACACGCTATGTTTCCCTTAGTTCAATTTTAGCCGCCATTTCACTACCCATTTGTGTACTGTGGATATGGAACGAGCATGAAGTGCTTTACCGAATATTTGCACTGCTGGTTGCTTTACTCGTGATATTCACCCACCAGAAAAATA
>DAOQRQ010000441.1:0-2521 GCA_035355815.1 Ferruginibacter sp.
GTTGGTTTGAGCTAATAGTGAGCGGAGTCGAACTATAGAGCGGAGTCGAACTATGCTTCTTTTTTGTCTTCGGTGCCTGCTTCTTCGGTTGTTTCCTCAGCCTTGGCAGCTTTTTTCTTAGCACCACCGGCACGGCGTGTTTTCTTAGCTGGTTCAGCTGCTTTGGTAGTTCCTTTACCGTAGATCTCGTTAAAGTCAACCAGTTCGATCATCGCCAGTTCGGCATTATCACCGGTTCTTGCTCCAAGCTTAATGATACGGGTATAACCACCCGGGCGGCCAGATATCTTTGGACCTACTACGGTGAATAATTCCTTAACGGCGGCTTTATCATTCAGGTAGCTGAACACAATACGGTGATTGTGCATGATGGCTTCCTTGCTGTCGGCCTTTTTTGTTTTGGTGATCAGTGGTTCGATGTAGGTACGCAACGCTTTTGCTTTAGCCAAAGTGGTTGTGATCCTTTTGTTGGTGATCAGCTGGCAGCCGAGGTTCATCAACAGGGCTTTCCTGTGAGAAGCGGTTCTGCTCAGGTTGTTGTTCTTATTTCCGTGACGCATGACGTTTGTGTTTTAATTTCATCTGTACCGTGTCAGGAATTACAGACTACTTGTTATTTATTGATTTGATAATTTGGCGATTTGATAATTTGGCGATAAAAAATCAGCTAATCACCAAATCAGCACATCATCAAATTGTTTACTCGTCGTCTAATTTCAGTTTGCTGAGGTCCATTCCAAAGCTCAGTCCTCTTTCGTGCAATACCTGTTCGATCTCGCTCAACGATTTCTGTCCGAAGTTCCTGAATTTCATCAGGTCTTCCTGTTCGTATTGTACCAGTTCGCTCAGGGAGTTGATCTTTGCTGCTTTTAAGCAGTTGAATGCACGTACAGAAAGATCCAGGTCTTCCAGTGGTGTCTTCAATACTTTACGCAGTTGCAATGTTTGTTCGTCAACCAGGTCTTCTTTCTTATCTTCTTTGGTATCAAACGTGATGTTCTCATCGGTGATGATCATCAGGTGCTGTATCAGGATACGGCTGGCTTGTTTCACTGCATCTTCCGGGTGAATGGTACCGTCGGTAACCACTTCCATGATCAGTTTTTCAAAATCCGTACGCTGTTCCACACGGGTATTTTCGATGGCGTATTTCACGTTCTTTATAGGCGTGTAAATAGCATCTACCGGAATATAACCAAAGTGTGAGTTCTTTTCTTTGTTTTCTTCAGCAGGCACATAACCACGGCCTTTGCCGATGGTGATCTCGATATCCAGCTTGGCGCTGGTATCCATGGTGCAGATGAGCAGTTCGGGGTTCATCACTTCAAAAGAAGGAGAAGCTTCGCCGATCATTCCGGCTGTGAATTCTGTTTTGTTCTTGATAGAGAGTGTAACCTTTTCCAGGCTGGCATCGTGTTCCACTTTCTTCTTCAGGCGAACCTGTTTCAGGTTCAGGATTATTTCAGTAACGTCTTCGGTGATGCCTTTCAGAGTTGCAAACTCATGGTCGGCTCCGGCAATATTGATACCGATGATGGCATATCCCTCTAACGAGTTCAGCAACACCCTGCGCAGGGAGTTACCAATGGTTACGCCATAACCCGGTTCCAGCGGACGGAATTCGAATTGAGCTTCAAACTCTGTTGCTTTCTGAAGAACGATCTTATCTGGTTTAACAAAATTTAAAATGGCCATTTGTATTTTGTTGTTTTTATGTTTTGAATTTAAAATTCCGGCTTTAGAAACAGGTACTCATTACTTAGAGTACAATTCCACGATCAGTTGTTCCTTGATATTTTCCGGAACACTTTCTCTTTCAGGATAGGTAATGAATGTACCTTTTACTTCGCCTTCATTCCATTCCAGCCAGTTGAATTTGGCATTTTTACCACGCAGGCTTCCACCGATGGCGGCATTGGCAGCGCTTTTGCCTTTTAATCCGATCACATCTCCTGGTTTACAGCTGTAAGAAGGAATGTTGATCACTTCGCCGTTAATGGTAACGTGTTTATGCGATACCAGCTGGCGTGCAGCCTGGCGGCTTGGTGCAATTCCTAAACGGAATACGGTATTGTCCAGGCGGGCTTCCAGTAATTTAATCAGGTTTTCACCGGTAACCCCTTTGCGGCGTGCGGCTTCATCAAATGTTTTGCGGAATTGTTTTTCCAGCAAGCCATAGGTGTACTTGGCTTTTTGCTTTTCCCTTAACTGAAGGGCGTATTCACCTAATGTTTTGCGTTTGCGGTTTGCACCATGCATACCCGGAGGGTTGCTGTTCTTGGTTAACCATTTCCCATTACCTGTAATGGGTTCTCCGAAAATACGGGAGATCTTTGTTTTGGGGCCTGTGTAACGTGCCATAATTTGAATAGAGGTCTTTTAGTGACGGTGCATTATCATAAAGACCTTTTAAAATCGATAATACACCCGTTATTGAATTGATACTGGATCCTTGATACTAGTCACTGGTAAACCAGTATCCAGTATCCGTTGACCAGTATCCAGATTATACTCTTCTTTT
>DAOQRQ010000442.1:0-2481 GCA_035355815.1 Ferruginibacter sp.
TATCTGAACGTCGGTCATCGTTGCTAAGGCTTTGTTACCCCGGCTGTTCAGGGGTCCGGTGCCCGTCAGAAGAGTGACTGATACCGTTACAGTTTTATCTGCATTGCCTGTTTTATTAACCTCTACCCTCGAAACATCGCTGGTGGTATTGTGCACCATATATGGTTTCTCAAACTTTCCTTTATAAATATCTTTCTTCCAGAAACCGGTTAATACCGAATCTTTAGCCTCTGAATTTTTGCGCAGTTCGCCATACCCTTCCTTCAACCCTTTTTTAAAACTGCCCTCATACACGTCGCCGTTCTTCCAGCTGTATTTACCCTTTCCGTCGGGCAGCCCGTTCTTAAACTCTCCGTCGTAGGTGTCGGTTCCGGTTGCTTTTCCGGCACCATCCGCTTTTCCGCTCTTGCAACCACCCGTATAGGTCCCTTTTAAAGAATCTGCTAAAACCTTACAGTCGGGATTTTGTGCTGATGCCTTAACAAGACATATGGATAACAGAACAGAAAAGAATAATTGTTTCATAATAGTTGTTTTGGTACAAAGCGTGTTTACCTGAATAGATGTAATTTTAAAACTTATTACATACCTTAAATCTACCTATAATAAACGGAATGATTAAAAAAGTGCTAAGAACTGTTTTCTTTTTTTTGCTGACAGTACATGTTCATTCCGGTTTTGCACAGCTCTTTTCCGCTAAAAACTACCCGCAACATTATTTTATCTGGCCGCTGGACCTTAACCCGGAAGTTGTTGCCAATTTTGGCGAACTGCGGGCCAATCATTACCACATGGGGCTCGACTGCCGCACCGCACAAAAACAAAACCTGCCGGTATATGCGGTGGCCGATGGATATATTGCCCGTATCAAGATAGAGTCATCCGGGTTTGGCAGGGCAATTTATATCAACCACCCCAACGGGTTTACGACCCTTTACGCACATTTGAATGATTTTTTTCCCGAACTGGAGAAGTATGTGAAAGAGCAGCAGTATAAATTAAAAAGCTGGAGTGTGGATCTGTCTTTTACCCCGGATCTTTTCCCGGTTGAAAAATGCGGGTTCATTGCGTACAGCGGCAATACCGGAGCATCGCAAGGTCCCCATGTTCACTTTGAGATAAGAGATACCAAAACAGAAAAAGTGCTGAATCCTTCCTTATTCGGTATGCCCTTACCCGATACCCTGGCCCCGGATATTTACCGGCTTGCTGTTTACGACCGCAACATCAGCACTTATGAACAAAGGCCAAAGCTATATCCATTAAAAAAAATGAATGGTATTTATATTACCAATCCACCGGTGATTGAAGTAACCAGCGATAAATTAAGTTTTGGAATTACCGCCACCGATCGCTGCAATGGTTCTGCCAACAGCAACGGCATTTATGAAGCTGTTTTATACGAGAACGGAATACCGGTTACCGGTTTCCAGATGGATAATATCGGTTATGATGATACCCGTTACCTGAATGCCCATATTGATTACAGGCTTCGGGGCAGCGGAGGTCCTTATATTCAACACCTGTCGCAACTGCCGGGATACAAAGACGGTATTTATAAAAATTCCGGCAATGATGTTATGGTACTTAACGACAGCAGTACCCGGCCCATGCGGATAACCGTGAAAGATGCAGACGGTAATAGTTCAGACCTGGTATTTGAGATCAAACGGAATATAGCAGCAGAAGCAAACAAAGCAATTGCACCGGTTACCAATAATGACCAGCAATGGTTTGCACCCGGGCTGCTCAATGTTTTTGAAAACGACCACATCCTTTTTTACCTGCCGCCCAATTGCCTGTATGATTCCTTTCGTTTTGTTTACAGCGAATCAATGCCAAAACAGGGTTATCCTGTTTACCAGCTTCACAACACAACCATTCCTTTGCACAGCTATTTCCCGGTTAGCATTAAAACAAACGGCTCGTTGCCCGGCAAAATGGTAATGCATCGTTTTGCAAACGGCCGGCACGATTATGCCAAAGCCGATCCGGTAAAAAATGGTAACGAAGAGGGATGGTTCAGGGCCTATTTCAGGGAGTTTGGAAGTTTTCAAATGATGATCGATACCATTCCGCCCGTTATTGCTCCCCTTGGTTTTAAGAACGGGATGAACAGCAGCAAACTAAAACAACTTGTTTTTGCTGTAACAGATAATACAGAAGAGATAAAAAACTTTACTGCAACCCTGGATGGAAACTGGCTTCGTTTCAGTAATGATAAAGGCCGCCGCTTTGTTTACAGTTTTGATGAAATGTGTACACCCGGCGAACATGAGTTAAGGATCACAGCAGAAGATCAGGTGGGAAATGTAACAACAAAAGTATATCAGTTCACGAGATAGTTTATTTGTTAATCCGTTTAAACGTTAATTGGTTTATACGGATTAACTACTTAACCAATTAACAGATTAACGCATTGGTATTATGTGTTAACCAATAACGGATCTACCGATTAACAGATTAACCAATTAACAGATT
>DAOQRQ010000443.1:0-2479 GCA_035355815.1 Ferruginibacter sp.
TATCGCCGACAGTACCAGTTTTGCTCAAACCTATGGAACCACCTGGGATACATTGCAGAATTATAAAAACGTAGCTCCTGTAAACTGGCAGGATAAAGTATTCGGCCGGAAAGCAAAATTTTCAACACATAATGTAGCGGCAAGTGGTGGAAACCAGACAACCACCTTTAACCTGAGCCTTACCGCCAACCAGGAAGAAGGCGTTCAGATCGAATCAGGTTTCAAACGTAAATTAGTGAACTTCAAAATTGATCACCGGGCCACCGATAAATTACGGATAGGATTTACCGCCCGTTACCTCGACCAGGAGATACAGGGTATTGGCACTACCAACAGCGGAACCCGTGCCACCAACCGCATGCGCCATGCTATTAACTACCGTCCATTTGAATTGCCAAGGCCCGGTTATGGCGTGGATGATTTTGATGAAGCGTATTACCTGGCATCTTCGGGTGCTACCAACCCGGTGATACTTACCTATGCCGAGTACAGAAGACAATACAGCAAAGGGATATACTTAACTGGGTATTTTAGTTATAATATTCTTAAGAACCTTACTTTCCGATCTACTGTTGGCTACGATAATGTGAATGTA
Organism: Ferruginibacter sp.; assembly: GCA_035355815.1. Lineage (GTDB taxonomy): Bacteria > Bacteroidota > Bacteroidia > Chitinophagales > Chitinophagaceae > Ferruginibacter. The sequence continues at coordinate 596 of DAOQRQ010000443.1, forward strand.
AGAACCGACCTGTTTTACAGCAAGATCACCAGCACGGCCAGGAACTTTGCTTCCTTACCCGTAGCTTCAATTGGTCAGCAGGCCAATAACCAGCTTTCCAATTCAAACACACTTCAGTACACGCTCAATAACTTTAAAAAACATCACGACATTACCGTACTGGCCGGGCAGGAAGTAGTGGATTTCCGGTCAAAGCAAAATGCCATGGAAACCCGTTATTTCCCTACCGACATAACGCCGGAAAAAGCACTGGCAAATATGGGACTGGGCGCTGCTCCAACCGGTTCGGCACAACCATTACCTACTTCATTTGAAGAACCTCCTGCACGTATCGCTTCTTTCTTTGGAAGGATAAGCTACGCATACGATGATAAATACCTGGTGAACTTTAACTGGAGAAACGACCGTTCTTCTAAATTCAGTTCAAAGAACGGGGCACTTAATTTCCCTTCGGGCTCTGTTGCCTGGAGGTTCAGCAAAGAAAAATTCCTGGAGAACCTCAAATGGCTGATGGATGGTAAGTTAAGGATCGGCTATGGTTCCGTAGGAAATAACCGCATCAGCAACCTGCAATACCTGCAGTTGTACGGCGTAACCGGTCAGTATGCGATCAATCACTCCATCTTACCGGGCTTTGCACCATCTGCGTTGGCAAACCCTAACCTGAGGTGGGAAAAGAATACGACCCTGAACTTTGGTCTTGATCTTTCTTTGTTCAATAATAAGGTTCAGTTAAGCGTTGACTATTATAAGAATACAGCAAAGGACCTGTTGTTACAGGCGCCTATTCCGCCAACAACAGGATATACATTCCAGTTTCAGAATATCGGCGCTACCTCAAACAGGGGTGTTGAGTTGCAGTTGAGTGCTACTCCATTGCAGAAAAAGAATCTTACCTGGACCACGAACTTCAATATTGCGTTTAACAGGAACCGCCTCGAAAACCTGGGTGGTGTTCAGCAACAAACAAGAAATTCCGGGTGGCAGGGATCGGATGGCGTGGATGATTACTTAATTAAAGTGGGTGAACCACTCGGCTTAATGTATGGATTTGTAACCGAAGGTTTTTATGGCCTGGATGACTTTAATTATAATGCCACTACTAAAACCTATACCATCAAACCAGGTATTGCTTTCAATGGCGTTTACGGCACTCCCCAGCCCGGAATGTTGAAATGGAAAGACCTGGATGGCGACGGCAACATCACAGCAGATAAAGACCGCCAGGTGATAGGCAATGCAAATCCTAAATTCACCGGTGGCTGGACAAACCAGGTTACCTATAAAAATTTCGACCTGTCTGTTTTTGTGAACTTTGTAGTGGGCAACGATATTTACAATGCCAACAAAATTGAATGGACCGACGGCGCTTTCTCTAACCTGAACATGCTGAATATCATGAAAGACAGGTGGACAAATATCAACGCAGCAGGCCAGGTGGTTACAGACCCTACAGAACTGGCAGCTTTGAATGCCAATGCAAAAATATGGAGCCCGGTAAGGGTACAACGCTGGTGGCTGCACTCATGGGCCGTGGAAGACGGATCATACCTGCGTATCAACAACCTTACCTTAGGTTACTCGCTGCCAAAAACACTGCTGGCAAAAATGAAGATGACCAACCTCAGGATATATGGTACGGTGAATAACCTGGCTACGATCAGCAGCTATTCCGGTTTCGATCCCGATGTAACATCAAGAAGAAGCGATCCGTTGACTCCGGGAGTTGACTTTGCCGCTTACCCAAGGGCACGTACATGGTTAGTGGGTGTAAACGTAACTTTCTAAAAAACAAAAACGATTCAATATGAAAAATAGAATTTATCAATCACTAACAGTTGCAATAATGTTTGCTGCATTATTGTTCACTGCCGGTTGTAAAAA
>DAOQRQ010000444.1:0-2456 GCA_035355815.1 Ferruginibacter sp.
ACGTATCCAGTCGATACCAACCAGCGATATACGCACATAAATCATCTCAACCAGTAAGGAGCCAAACGAAAAATACATGGCATGAGTAATGCTTTCCTGTATACCTATCTGCATAGCGGCCACGTTAAGCGTACCCAGTGGTAATGAACCCAGGAAACTGATAAGAAGGCCCCATCCGAAGATCCGTAATAATTTAGGCATCGGGCAAAGATAACAAGCATGCGTAATATGCTGTCATTACAAAGAAAGGAATTGTTTTGGCGATCATCTCCTTGCAAACACCGATAAAGAAACCGTTAGTTTATCCGACATGGAGATACTGCTTCCGCCCACGCCAAAATCCCTGCGGTTGATACCGAACTCGCCTTCAAAAACATACCCGCCGTTTTTTGGCGTAACGGCAAAGCCGAATTCTACCGGCTTTGTAACACCCTTAATGGTTAGATCGCCATAAACATAGTACCTGCCGGCTACCGTAGAGTTTACGATCCGGGTACTTTTAAAGTGAATGGTTTTATACGTGGCTGCGTCAAAATATTCGGCCTGGCGAAGATGGTCATCCCGGCTGTCGTTATCCGTATCAATGGTATTGGCATCAACGGTCACATCAAAACTGCTGGCAGTTAAATTTTCCGACGCAAATTTTATATTGCCTTTCAGCCCGGTGAAATCGCCGCCTGTTTTAATCCCAAAGTTCTTGATCACAAAATGAACCCTGCTCCCGGCATCAACAGGGGTTAATATCGTTTGCGCTTTTACTAAACTTACCAATCCAATTAAAGAGATAAAAAAGGTAATTGATCTTTTCATGAATTAAAATTAATTAAAAACAGCCGACGGTCCGTTATTTAAAATTATAGGTCACCCCGATCCCGGCTCCCAGCATCTTTTTTCTAAAGCGGTCATTCATATCGCCTCCGGGTGTTGTTTGAACCTTCGTATCCGTTGTATACTCGGCAAAATAAAACTGGATACCCAGCTTCACTCCCCAAGAATCGTTCCACTTGTACCTGCCGAACAACTCACTGTTCAGCGAACCCTTGTCGTTATCGCTAATTAACAAAAGATTAAAGCCCGTTGGCCTTGCTTTTACCGCTACACCGGTTGCAAAATTATTTCCATAGTAGGTTCCGCTTTGCTTACCGCCAATACTGAAGCCCACCAGGTCTATATTTAATCCGGCAGAGAATTTTTTGCTGAAGTTATAACCGAAATTCAGGGAGATATTGAATGAGTTGACCTGCGCCCTGGGAAACAATACCGAATCAATATTGGGTTCAATGTCTTCCGTAAACAGCACCGTTGGATCCGTTTTACCACTGGTTAATTTAGCAGGGGCTGTTCTGAAATAATGATCCCGGCCGAAATAACTGGTGAAACGGGCGCCAAAGCCTGCTTCCCATCTTTTCCGTTTTCCCACTTTCCAGTTACGTACATAAGAAAATGAACCGGTGGCCTGCGATAAGCCAATGCCAAAAGAAAGGTCGGCAAACTGGTCTACAGGTCTTTTTTTCTTTTGCTGTGCAACGGCAATTACAGATAAGAATAACATTGAGATTAGGAGGATCAGGTTTCTTTTCATAAATAAGATTTGAAGATTGACGGTATGGGTTGTTATTTTAAATCTGCATAACCAAACTGGATACGGTACCGGGCACACCAGATAAGCACGTACTTATAGTTAGCTATATCCGGATCGGTCAGCAACTCATAATTGAACGTTCCGCTTGTGAATTTTAAAAAGCCCAGGTCCTTGTATTCGGTTGGAGGCGAAGCATGGCTGCCGATCGTTTTGGAAAGATAAACATGCACATCGGGGCCATTATTTGACGAGAAGTTCTTAAACACCAGGAATTTTGCTGAACCCACTTTCTCCACGGTCACATCGCCTCTTGCCTGGTCTCCCATTTCGCCACCAATTAAAGTACCGCTGTATAATATTTCAGGTATGGTACTGTCGCCAGGGTTAACAATGATCTCATTGCCGTTGGAAGGGATCGTACCTTTTTTACAGGACACAAAGATCACACTCACAACCAGGCAATAAACAGCAAGTACGTTCACATATTTTTTCATAAACGGGTTATTTTAAAACAAAACTATACCGGAGTATTTGTACGCATTGTCGTTTGCATGACATGACAGTGCTTTTGCATTTTTTTAACTTTATGCATCCTTAAACAGTATATACCGGAAAAATAGGCCGGTGGATTTAAAACCATGAGCGGATTTGAATGTACTTTTAATGAATTCTGAACCAGGGGTGCCTGGGATCACCTATACTGAACTTTTGAAGAGTAGTACAACCGATATCACAATCATTGGTGGCGGACTGGCCGGCCTGGTAAGTGCCATTCATTTATCCAAAGCAGGGCTGGCTGTTACGCTTATTGAGAAAAACGAATACCCGAAGCATAAGGTTTGCGGTGAGTATGTTTCAAACGAAGTGCTGCCAT
>DAOQRQ010000445.1:0-2434 GCA_035355815.1 Ferruginibacter sp.
TCAATCTCCGGCGCACACCAGGTCACTTCTTTATCCTTCCGGAACCAGGTCATCTGCCGCTTGGCATACTGGCGGGTATTGAGTTTGATCATGTCGGCTGCATCGGGCAAAGAGATGGGGCCATCAAGATGCGCAAATATTTCCCGGTAGCCCACCGTTTGCAATGCATTTAGCTTTTGATAAGGCTGTAATTGTTTCACTTCTTCCACTAAACCCACCTGTATCATCGCATCTACCCGCCTGTTGATCTTCTCGTTCAGTTGCTCCCTGGGTAACTGCAAGCCGATGGTAATGATATTAAAATCCCGTTTCTTTCTCTGCTGCGTTTGAAACAGCATGATGGACCGGCCAGTGGAAAGTTTTACTTCAAGCGCCCGCATCAACCGCTGCGGATTTTTTATTTCACCTTTTAAATAATAAACCGGGTCATTCTTCTCTACCTGTTTCTGCAACCACTCCAGTCCTTCTGCTTCATAGCCTTTAATGATACTTTGCCGGATGGCCTGATCGATCACCGGCAGTTCATCAATGCCCTGGCAAAATGCTTTTACATAAAGCCCGGTGCCTCCCACCATCACCGCCACCTTATTGTTACGGAATATGCCGCTTGCTTTTTCCAAAGCATATTGTTCAAACAATGCCGCATTCACTTCTTCCTGTATAGAATGGGAGTTGATGAAATAATGTTCAACGAATGCTAATTCTGCTGCAGAAGGTTTGGCCACACCAATATTAAGTTCTTTAAAACACTGGCGGCTGTCGGCCGAAATTATCTTAGTATGAAAATGCTGCGCCAGTTCAATAGCGATGGAAGTTTTGCCAACTGCCGTTGGTCCAACAATAACAATGCAGGTCGGGTTCATGAACAGGTACTTGAGTTTGTAAAGAACTCGCAGTAGCCAGGGGTAATACTAATCTTAGGGTCGCCGGCGACCGACGATGGTTATCCGTTATCGGTTGTCAGTTCTTAAAATCCATCGTTGCTTTCATCCGTTGAAGTTTCTTCTTCACCATCGGCCTCCACCCCATCAGCTTCATCTCCTTCCTCACCAAATCCATCGCTCAGGGCATCGGGTTTCAGGTCGTATTTTTCTTCCATTTCGGCAAGGCGGCTGTCCACGAGGCCCTTGGTACCATATTGTGAAGGAGCAATGCCTTCACTTCGTAGTGAACAGGGATATGTAAGCTTGGCATTCTCTTCTTTATCCACGGTGATCAGTTCCACCATAAAATGCCAGAACTTATTGAAGTCGTATTCGTAAATGAATTTCTGGTTGGGGTTGGTAATTTCAGAACCCATGATGGTATCTGCCATAATGAGGGGCTCGGCCTTATATTCCTTATCGTATTTTTCGAGCGATATCTCCCGGCCACGAAGCCAGTTATCGTTGCTTCTGTAAAAAGTTGCCTTGTGCTTTGAATCAAATTCAAAACTTTTCAAAATACAAGTGTGCAGGTCGAAGAAACTCTGTGTATGCCGGATGGCAATATCCCTGTACACGCTGTCATCATCTTCCCAATAAACACGGAATCGTAGTATAGCCATGGAGTAAAATTAAGAATTAAAAATTAAAAATTGAGAATTGAGGGTATTCCAAAAGCAGGTATCTTGTTAAATGAGTACTGAAATGATCAATACCTAATGACCAATACCCAGCTCTTTTGCCTTTTGTAACATAAAGCTGTGAGCCGCTTCATATTCATTCGGTATTATTCCGTCCAGTATGGCTTCCCGGATGGCATTCTTTATATCGCCTACTGCACGGCTTGGCTGCAGGTTGAAGGTTTCCATAATGAGTTCGCCGGTAATGGGTGGCTGCCAGTTGCGCAGGTGATCCTTTTCTTCCACTTCGGCACAACGTTTACGCACCATTTCAAAATTTTCCAGGTAACGTTTAACCTTGGTTTTGTTTTTTGAGGTGATGTCGGCCTCACACAGGGTCATCAATGCATCAATGTCTTCCCCGGCATCAAACAACAAACGGCGTATGGCGCTGTCGGTGATATTTTCTTTAGTAAGACTGATGGGACGCAAATGCATCTCCACCATCTTGCGCACAAACTTCATCTTCTCATTTTGCGGAAGTTTCAGTTTCGTGAATATCTTCGGCACCATTCTGCCGCCTACCACTTCATGCCCGTGAAAGGTCCATCCATGGCCTTCTTCAAATTTTTTGGTAGCAGGTTTTGCGATATCGTGTAACACCGCTGCCCAGCGAAGCCAGAGGTCGTCCGTCTTTTCTGAAATATTATCTATTACCTGTAAGGTGTGATAAAAATTATCCTTATGCCCCTTCCCGTCTATATATTCAGCTCCGGCCAGTTCCACCATCTGCGGAAAAATTATTTTCAGCAAACCGCTTTTGTACAACAGCTCAAAGCCGATGGAGGGTTTAGAGCTTAATAATATTTTATTCAGCTCATCGGCAATCCG
>DAOQRQ010000446.1:0-2424 GCA_035355815.1 Ferruginibacter sp.
GCCATAGAGGGACAACTGATCGAGATAGACATGGAAGCGCATAAATCCCATTAACGGGATGTATTCATTCGTCCCGGTCAGAGACCGGGTCGCCCTGGTTTTTAGTTTTCAATTCAACCATTAAATATCATTTCTCTTCCATTAGTACAAGCTCCTGCTCCAATGCCAGCGAGTTTTTATACACTGCATCTATGAATTCCTTCCCCCACTTCGCATAAAAAGGCATAAAGTTCTCAATGCGTTCCTGCAGGCTGCCGTGTGGAAATAGTTGTTCTTTCAGCTTGTGCAACTGGCGTTGCTGTGCTTCAAATTTCCTTTTTTCGGCCCGAAGCATTTTCTTTTCCAGGGCCTCCAGTTTATCCAGCGCTTTTTTATGAAGGGCTTCAGTATGTTTTACAAGAGTAATATCAATAGCGCCTGAAGTAGCTTTTAAGTTTGTATAAAATTCCTGCAGCGTTCTTTTCTCTTTATCCAGGATCAGTTGTAAAGTACTTTCCCGTTTCACCAGTTCATTCAGCAGGTCCTGTTCCGATTTAAAAAGATCATTCACTGTAAAACCCAGTTTTTTAACTGTTGTACTGTGGTTCTTTTCAGCGATCAAAAATGAATTACGTAAAACCAGTACGGGAAAGGGAACATGCACTGCTTCAAAAACCTTTTTCAGTTCCAGCCAGTAGGCGATCTCTCCTCCCCCGCCTATAAAAACGATATTGGGCAAAATCATTTCCTGGAATACCGGCCGGAGGATCACATTGGCGCTGAAGCGATCGGGATGATCTTCAAGTTCCTGCATCATTTCCGTCTCTGAAAATGAAAATTGACTATTGATGATTGAATACCGGGTATTTTTCTTCTCGATCCGCTCCCTGCTGCTGTCTTTTAAATAAAATAAGTTCAGCTCCCTTCCGCTTGCCTGCACTTTATATTCTTTGGGAAATGTTGCTGCAGTTTCTTCCACGATCTTATGAGAGAACGCTTCCGTTAATTCTTTTTCAACAACGGGGCTGAAGGATCGTTTCAATGCGGCATTATCCGGTAACAATACGATCAACCCGTATTCTCCAAACAGTTCATTCACCATTTTCAGGGTAGCCTGTTCAATAGTGGCTCCATCCGTGTAACAGTTCTTCATCAGGTGAATGATGTCTTTTCCATAAGGATGTATGGTTATCTCCCCGGCAATTTCATCCGGTATTTTGATCAATGCCTTATCCACTTTCATCCGGCCCACAGCCCCGGTTTGATCCGTCTTCCACTCATGCTTAACGCCGTTGATATACACATGACCCAGTTCGTCCAGGTCGGCGTCTTCACTGCCCATGTAAAACACCGGTACAAAATCAGAGGCAGGTATCGCTACTTTCAGGTATTCGGCCAGTTTAATGGCATGAAGTATCTTATAAATGAAATACAGGTGCCCGGTAAATATATTCGGCTGGTGAGCGGTAGTGATGGTAAAGGTATTTTCGGAAAGAAGCCGGTTAATGTTCTTTTCCAGTTCTTTTGAAACAGGAATGTGCTGATACTGTTTCTTCAATTCTTCTGCCAGCAATGCCCGGTTGGTTGAATAGTTCTTACGGTCTTTGATCGCTGTCATTATTCCATCCAATGAAACCGGGTGTGCATAAAAAGGCTCAAGCTGTTTTACCTGGCCCAGGTAATCCTGCACCATTTTTGAAAAAAAACCTGTTTTGCTGTAAGCAGTCTGCGTAGTGGTGAAATTCATCTATGATCTTTTGTCCCTGAAAGGATTAAGGCAACAAACTTACATTAATCCTGAAAACTAAAAGCGGATAGTTCTGTTAATTTACCGGGGATTTTTATCCATACTGTATCAGTCTGAACCACATAGGAACATAGGTCAAAATAGAAAAACACACAGTCTGTATGTACTTCTATGTTTCCTGTGATCTATGTGATTCAGGTATCAGCAGGAAATACCGGTTTTAAATCCACCGCTGCTGTTTTCTCACCCCTATTGCATTTGTCGGTTTTTTTTTCATTTTTTGCATCCTGACAGAAATTACTTAACCAAAACCTGCTATTATGAACAGAAACTTTTGGGGACTGGCCATATGCCTGGTTCTTTTCTTTGCATCCCTCACTTTTTTTTCTTCCTGCAATAACGAGGACAGTAAAAGCACGGCAACTGCCGGAAAGGATGATTCCGTTAAAAAAGTGATCGAACGGGGCAAATACCTGGCCCACCATGTTGCGCTTTGTATGGATTGCCACAGCCATCGGGATTTTAACCAGTTCTCCGGTCCGCCGATCGAAGGAACAGAAGGCATCGGCGGTGATGAATTCAATGAAAAGATTGGCGTACCCGGTGTGGTTTATGCCCGCAATATCACCCCCGACACGGTGAACGGTATTGGTAAATGGACCGATGAAGAACTTGTTCGGGTAATTACCAGGGGCATC
>DAOQRQ010000447.1:0-2409 GCA_035355815.1 Ferruginibacter sp.
CTGCGTACCAGCGGAACCTTTGATGCCGTGATCGGCGGTATTAAATATTTCTTTGCATTATTCAGTCCCGATACACGCTTTGTAGATGCCTTACCCACAGCACTCATCAGGCCATTGAGCGGGGGGGCTGCCCGGGGCATGATGGTGAGTACGATGGCTGCATTTGGGCCCGATTCTTTTGCAAGCAAACTTTCCGGAATTTTCCAGGGAGCATCGGATACCACCTTCTATGTAGTGGCGGTTTATTTCGGATCTGTTTCTATTAAGAACACCCGTTATGCCATCGGCGCCATGTTGCTGGCCGACCTGGTCTGCATCATCACCGCCATTACGCTGGCGTATTTATTCTTTGGATAGAAGAAAGATATTATTCTATACATGTTGTACTAATGAAATAGCTTTAATCAGCAAGGGTCTTAGTGTTCTTTGCGGAATACAGGGCGATCTTAGCGGTAAACCTTTCGGCCTGGCCCAGGATAAACCGCAAAGCGGAATCCTTGAAAACCGCCATTTCTTAATAGCACAATGGGTTACTCTATTTCTTTTTCGGCGTGCAGCAGTTTGCCGTTCTTATCCATACCTTCTATCACTACTTTGAATTTCCTGCAAACATCATCGTTGTAAAATTCAATAGTGCCTTTACCGTCTTTTATTTTTATTGCCGGATTCCAGTACAGGGTTGTACGAATATCGGATGGTATGCTGTCGGATTTGACCTTTGAATAATCCATTTCGTAAAATTCACGGTTAACAGAATAGCCCGCTCTTTTAAAATAATCAAATCCTTTCTGCCGCCAGTCACGCCCGGTCTTTCCTTTTGTGGTATAAATGGAAATGGCGCCCCTGTCGGCACCCAGTGCAATACCTGTATTGCCCTTGTATATTTTTATAAGGGCCACATCCGACGGATCCAGGCTTTCTATCAGTGAATTGGAAACCTGTGCTTCATTCAGGAAGAATACCACCCCGCTGTTGGATGCATTTTCAGAGAACATATCTATTCCCTGGTATCGGGTAAAATTCACCTGTGTACCCGTATCGGTTTGATTGATGGCGATGCCGGGTACATTCATCCGCAGAAACTGCCATACATCGTTGTAGGTGATATTGGGATTGAGCGCAAGAGTTTGGTCGCTGTTGAAAAATATATCGGAAGCATAAAGCAGGTTCAGGGAGTCGGTTGCCGATCGTTTCTTCGACCGAACGATCACTTCACGCAGTACTTTTCCGCTTGTGCTGTCTTTGCTTTGGGTATCGTTGAGTAATTTTTCCAGGTAATTTGTTGCGGTAAGCGGACCCTGTGCTGCTGTATTCACCCATGCCCTTGACAGGGTATCAAAATAAGCCGAATCTATCTTTACCGAAACGATGGCTTCTTTACTGGCGGTATTGGTTCCCTGGTAAAAAACAACAGCGCCTTTCCTGAACTCAATATTGTTCACCACAAAAACCGACGATTCGTTGGTTCTTGCTTCCGACATGATCTGTGTTGAATCTTCGCCCTTTATCACCAGGTTTATCTTTCCTTCTTTCAATACCGACTTGCCATTGCTTTGCAAAACTTTGCCGGTGATGCTTAGCCCGGTCTCAAACGGGTAATGCAGGGGCGTAAAACGGTTTGCCAGGATATCTTCCAGCTTAAACCTGCGCCAGCCATGCACCATCATCAGCAGGTCGAGGTTTTGCAAAGTAGTTGCTTCTTTGTCTTTGAAATAATAGCCAGGCTCATTGATATTTCCTTTTATGTCGCTTGATAAGAGGAGAGCAGATAAAATGGTTGGAGCATATTTTCCCGATTCACTGTTGCTGTTTGTAACGGCAACTGCTGCCTGCAGCCCAGCAAATTCCGATGCATCAAAAGAGAAGCTGTTCTTTTTTCTTTTACCGGTGCTGGTTTGTGTTGCCTGTAACAACGAATTACCGGTGGAATGGTTTGCAATAAATACCAGCCGTTCTGCCAGGGGTTGCCCGCTTTCTGTTAATACCGTGATCTGCATGATACCAGCGGGCAGGTTTTTTTTGTTGATGGCAGCGGCATCCAGTCCTTCCTCAAAATTGAACTTACCCATGTAGGCAAGCTGGTAATTGAGTTGTGCCATCACAAGCAGGTTATTGTATTTGTCTTTGTTCTTTTCGCCACGGGTTGCTTTTACAAATACTTTAGAAGGCCCGCTGTTATCCACTGAAAGAACAATGCCTTCGTCTTTTACGGTCGGGAGGTTAAAACTTAACTGAGTACCGATGCCGGTTTGCACAAAGGCTTTGTATGTTTCGCCGGCGTTGGGCAGCAACTCAAAACTGCCCATGCCATCGTGCGTGGGTTTAAATGAGGCTACTTTCTCGTTCTTAGAATTCATTATATCGCAGGAGGCGGAAACAGGATTGCCGTTTACATCAAGCATTTTAAAT
>DAOQRQ010000448.1:0-2398 GCA_035355815.1 Ferruginibacter sp.
TGCAACCTTTCTGTCTGCTCCGTAAAAATGGTCGGCATCTTATAACCCAGGCCTCCCCCGATCCTTGAACTGATCTTGTCGGTGAGTTTGAACAGCGCAGAGATCCTTGGCAAAACAAAAGTTTGTTTCTCCGAATAATTATTGCTGCGGAGATCGGCATGATCTACCCGTATACCGCTTTCCAGTTTCAGCCTGTCTGAAATATCCCAGGTATCCTGCAGGTAAATACCCGACGTGAATGTCCGGGTGTTGTGTGTATTCACAATTTCCTGCGTGAATTTATCATACACTGCATTCAATCCGCCGATCACGGTATGTTTCCTTTTTATGAACAGCAGCGACAGGTCGGTAAAGCTATTGGTGCTTTTCCCGGAGAATTCATAATTCGGGATATTGATATGCCGGTCGAAAATACTCACACTCTGTTTCAGCTTAAGAGCAGTACGGTTAGCAAACCGTTTATCTATTTCCAATGTAGTGCTGTTTCGTACGGTTTTATTCTTCTCAAAATAAGAATGTCCGGGCGTTGTGTTCCCCTTGATCATTTCCATATCTCCGCCGGTATTCAATCCCCGGGTAAAGCTATTTCCCAGCATAATGCTTAGGGAAGCGCCGGGGTAAAAGAACAACCTCGGGTTAATGGTGAAGTTGTTGCTTTTGGGCAGTTCAGAAAAATCATCTTTGTCCACATCATACGCTTTCTGAAAATTATACAGGCCCAGGATGGTATAACCGAATTTTCCTTTTTTCTGAGAAGCATAGGCGCCGATATTTGTTTGGCCAATGTGCGACTGGTTGAACATAAAATTATATTCAGCCTTTTCGCCCGGCATTTTAGAAATAAAATTCACCACGCCGGCAATGGCGCCGCCGCCATATAGAGTAGAGGCCGGGCCTTTGATCACTTCCACCTGCTTAAGGTCTAGTGGCGGAATTTCCAGCACGCTTAACCCGCTGGTAAAACTCCCGTAATTGGGATAGCCATCTTTTAAAAGCTGGGTATATCTCCCATCGAGTCCCTGCACCCGGATGCTTGCATTACCGCTGGTGGCCGATGTTTGCTGCACCTGCATACCTGTGCTTTCGTGCAGCAGCATAGATATATTGGCCGGGCGCATATTACTCTTCTCATCCAGTTCTTCCCCGTCGATGGTTTCCACCCGGGTGGGTGTATTGGCAATGGTACGGCTGGTACGGGTTGTTTGCAGCACCACTTCTTCTATTTCTTCAGATTCTTCTTTCAGCAATATCTCAATCACTTCATCATTGGTCAATGGAAAACTGAATATTTCCGTTCTCGTTTCGTAACCGGTATGGCTGAACACAATGGATTGCCGTCCTGCCGGAATATTCTTTAACTCAGCCAGGCCATTGTTATCAGAAGAAACGCCGTTCTTGTTTTTTTCCAACACTATGTTCACCCCACCCAATGGTTCCCCATTCGCCGCATTTTTTATTTTCACCCGTAAAATATGCTGGGCATTTACCGTATGTATCAGTATCGTTGCAAACAGCAACGCAATTATCCTTTGCATGCAATATCTTTTAAGTTAAGTAACAGGTACAAGGCGATAGATGGTATCGCATTTGATCAAACAGTATTTATCAGCAGTTAACCTATCCGTGGCGGTTGCCAGATATTACCGAAATGATCGGAAGGGAGAGAGATGCTGTTGTAATAAGACGGCCGATTTTTTCCAGCCACCGGTTTTATGGCAGCAATTTTCAGTGTATGTAAATTCGACGTAACAATATGTCCGCAGCAGGCACAATTACAAAAAGGAGCACAGGATTCTTCTTCGCCCTGGTGGTTGTGCTGGTCAGCGGGTTGTGATACAGAAACAGTTACCGGTTCGCTGCACTCATCATTGTCCATACAGGGCATGCAGGGCAACACAAGCATATATAAACCGAATATCATCGTAAGTAGTTTCACCGGGCAAAGATAAAGTTTAAACAAGTGCAGTAATAAAAACGGTTGCAAAAATTATCACAACTCCGTTGCAATCTATTCAGACAATAATTAATACAGGCTCACCCAACCTCAAACCACAAACCTCAAACCTGAAACTTCAAACCTATTTCACCTCATCTATCTTCGCATACATCTGCTCCAGAACGGCCAGGTTAAGTTTTACCCAGTTGTGTTCTTTCTCGGGCCACTCGTATTTCTTTTCCAGCAATCGTTCAGCCAGCTTATACGCTTTCATTGCCTGCTCCTTATTATAAAAGCAACCGGTCCAGTTGTCTTTCAGCTCTTCTTCCTTTTTAAGGTAAATGCCGCCGCCATACCATTTAAAACAGGAAGGCAATCCCCAGAAAGAAACTGTTTTATCATCTCTTTCAATGGCCGCCCGGTAAAATAAAACGAAGAAATGAATGTTCTCTTTCAGCCGCT
>DAOQRQ010000449.1:0-2392 GCA_035355815.1 Ferruginibacter sp.
GCGTACAAAAGCAGTCAAACACCCGATGATGTGTACTATTCCCCGGTAAAGGTTTATGATGGCGAATCGGAAAAGAAACGGGACGAAGCAAAGACCAAACAGGTATCGGATTACGAGATCACCATGAGCATACGGGATCATCGCTGGAGGGATTTCAGGGATGAGTATGATTACGACCACAGTCCGTACAACTATACCTGCAAAGGTTACAGTTACGGCTATTACTATAATCCCTACTATTATCCCTGGGCTATTTATACAGTAAGATCTTCTTATTCAAAACCGCTGAATACTACGCCAAGAATGGTTAACCTGAATGCTTACAATGGGTACAATCCTGGTGTTGCATCCGACAAAACCAATGGAACCGGCAGGTGGTCAAATCCTTCTACCCGTTACAACAACAGCAATTCAAACAGCCGCAGGCAGGTTATTATTCCGGGCAGTTCTTCTTCCAACAATAATACAAGAACCTACACACCTTCTTCGTCGGGAAGCAGCAGCAGCGGAAGTTCATCATCTGGCAGCAGCAGTTCCGGTTCTTCCGTATCCAGGCCGGGCCGGGGTTAGTGTTTGCCACTGCCACTATTCGCTAAGGGCGAACCAAAACACCGCTGCATAAAACGATTGCATCAAAAAATTTATGCTATGATCAAATATATACCCGTACTTTTTTTACTGATACCGAATGTTGTTTTAGCCCAGGCGCCTGAAGATGCCATCCGGTATTCTTTTTACCCGCAGAACGGAACAGCCCGCAACCTGGCCATTGGCGGGGCGATGGGATCACTGGGCGGCGATATCAATGCCACGTTCACCAACCCGGCCGGACTTGGTTTTTACAAGACCGGTGAGTTTGTTATTACACCGGGATTTTTTCTCGATAATAACAAAGCAACCTTCCGGGATAATCTTTCTCAAAACAAAAAGAACAGTTTTGGATTAGGCGCCAGCGGACTGATACTCGGCTACAGCAATGCCGATAACCCTAAAAGAAGCAGCGCCATCAGTCTTGCGTTTACACAGGCAGCCAGTTTCAATAACCGGGTGCAGTACAGCGGGCTCAATAATTACAGTTCGTTCAGCGAACAGTTTGCCGAAGAGTTTTCAAAGAGCGGCTTAAGCATTGGCGAGGTTTTAAGCACCAACTCATCCCTGCCCTATACCGCTGCGCCTGCTGTATATACCTACCTGATAGATACCGTTACCGTAAATGGTTTGGTGCAGGTAAAGGGTGCCCCTGAATACATACTGGATGCCGGGCAGGCCTTAAAACAGGAAATGCTGCATACCACCCGGGGCGGTATTTACGAACTGGCACTTGGCTATGCACAAAACAAAAATGACAAATGGTACTGGGGCTTTACCGTGGGTGTGCCGCTGGTGTTTTATAACAGCAATATGATCTTTAAAGAATCGGATACCTCTTCCAATACGTCCAATCATTTTAAACAGTTTGAATACCAGGATGATTTTAAAACAGCCGGTGTGGGTTTTAACGGCAAGCTCGGTATCATCTACCGGCCGCAGGAATACATACGCCTGGGCCTGGCCATACACACGCCTACGTACATGATATTGACCGATACACGTACCACCTACCTCAGTACCGAAGTAGAGAACCCCATAAATCAATACAGTGTAAACTCCCAGATATTCACCAATGACCAGGCAGGTAAATCAAAATATGTGCAAACCACTCCCTTAAAAGCGATGATCAGCGCCTCGTATGTTTTCCGGGAAGTGGAGAATACAAAAAAGCAACGGGCATTCATCAGCGCCGATATAGAATATGTGCACCACCGCGGCAGCCGTTTTAGTAATAACAACGACGACGAAGATCAGACGGAAGAACAAAAAGAAGCTTATAAGGCATATTACAAGGCGCTGAATAAAGTGGTTAAGGCCAACTACAAAGGCGCTTTCAATTTCAGGGTGGGTGGTGAATTAAAGTTCAATGTGATCATGGCAAGATTAGGATTTGCGTATTACGGCAACCCCTATAAAGATGCCGGCTACAAAGCCAGTCGCATGCTACTGAGCGGCGGCCTGGGTTACCGCAACAAAGGCATGTTCATTGATCTTACCTATGTGCATACCATCAGCAAAGACGTTAATTTTCCTTACCGGCTCCAGGACCGGGCAAATACTTATGCCATGCTTAAACAACAAAGAGGAAACATTGTAGCCACTCTTGGATTCAAATTTTAACCACTGCTAATTGCTTAAGCTGCCCCGGGAATTATTCCGGGGCTTTTTTATTCTGCAAAAAAATTACAGGTATCGAAACAGTTTTCTGTCATGCAGCAGTACCACCTGTACACATGATCCATTTAATCCGCTCCCATCTTTGTCATCCGTGTTTCTATCTCACCCATTACCCGCTCAATCT
>DAOQRQ010000450.1:0-2364 GCA_035355815.1 Ferruginibacter sp.
GTATGAAAAAGTTATTTGATTAATGAACAGACTGTGTATTTATCCGAAGGACATTCAGATCATCACAGGAAGAAGCGATAGGTATGGCAGAAATCTTATTAAGAAGATTAAGGAGCATCTCAAGAAGCAACAACACCAGGTTGTTACTGTTGAAGAGTTCTGCCAGTACATGGGATTACAACAGGACACTGTTGCCCGGCAGTTACGATAAGCCGTAATGCTTAAATTCGCAGACGCTATGATGCGGACTTGCACTCTCTACACTCAATAATTTTTCTTCTCTTGTTTGTGCAGCGTTTGCACTTGGTTTAGCTAATCTTGTTGGCTATTTGTTGCCCAATCGGCTGAAAGTGTTGATACATCAGTAACTTGTATCTTCTGTATCGGCAAATAACCATCTTCAGTAATATCCCGGATCCTACACATTAATTTTGGTGGGTTAAAAAAAATCTTAACTTCCATAAAACATTTTTTATGAGAAGTAAGTACCTGCTTTCAATAGTATTTGTACCGGCAGTTTTTTTCAGCGTTGGCTGCAATGATGAAAAAAAGAAAGAGCCGGAAGTTACAGCAGTACCAGCACAGCATTCTTCCCACCCGGACTGGAGCGCCCAGAGCAATATTTACGAAGTGAACCTTCGCCAGTATTCCTCATCCGGTTCTATAAAAGAATTTGAAAAACATTTGCCCAGGCTGAAGGAGATGGGCGTGGAAGTATTGTGGTTCATGCCCATAACGCCTATTGGAATAGAAGGCAGGAAGATGACAGAAAAAGAACTGGGTAGTTACTATGCCGTAAAAGATTACAAAGGATTCAATGAAGAGTTTGGAACAATGAATGATTGGAAGTCTTTTGTAAAGAATGCACAGTCAATGGGCTTTAAGGTGATCACCGACTGGGTGGCCAATCATTCTGCTGTAGACAATCACTGGATGAAGGCACATCCTGGCTTTTACATCAGGGATTCGGCTGGTAAAACAGTAACTCCTTACGACTGGACGGATGTACGCCGGCTGAACTATCAAAACCGGGAACTGAGAGACAGCATGATCGATGCGATGAAATTCTGGGTGGTTGAAACAGGTATTGATGGTTTTCGCTGCGATGTGGCCGAAGATGTGCCGGTTGATTTCTGGAAGGAATGCATCGACAGCCTGCGTAAAATAAAAAATGTTTTCATGCTTGCTGAAGGCGAAAAGGCCAACCTGCACGAAGCCGGATTTGATGAGACCTATGCCTGGGACATGATGAGGGCCACAACAGAACTGTACTCCGGCAAAAAAACACTTGCTCAGTTTGATTCAGCCCTTAATGCAACCATTGCTAAATTCCCGGCCAGTGCATACCGTATGTACTTTACCACCAATCATGATGAGAACAGCTGGAACGGAACCGAGTTTGAAAAATATGGCAATGCGTATAAAACATTTGCCGTGTTTTCACAAACCATGTATCAAAGTGTTCCATTGATATACTCCGGCCAGGAAGCCATGAATAAAAAGCGGCTGAAATTCTTTATCAAGGATACCATTCCCTGGAACGGTAAATTTGAAATGGCCGGCTTTTATAAAACAATGCTGGGATTACGAAAAGCCAACCCGGCCCTTGCAGCAGGTGCTTCTTATAAAAAACTGGCCAGCTCCAATGAGGCAGCCGTATTTGCATACCTGCGGGAAGCGGGGGGACATAAAGTGATGGTTGTTTTAAATTTATCCAAACAACCCCAGAAGTTTACTATAAAAGATGCGGCAATAAATGGCGAACCGCTGAACGTATTCCTGGGCGTGAAGGAGAAAGTGGATACGGGTCACGAGTTTAGTATTGAACCCTGGGGGCATATCGTGTACAACTATCAGTAATGTAGCTGAATAGCCATGAATACCATACCGGAATATTTTTTTGCCGGTTGACATTTTATTGTATTTTTAGAAAGTGTACTTTTTACACAATTGCTATAACCAAACAAAACGATTGCTATGTCGGAAAATCAAACTGGCTTTCTTTCTCCATTACCATCTGAGGGTACCAAGCCAACGCTTTCTTTTAAGCAGATAGTAAATATGAGTTTCGGATTTTTCGGGATCCAGTTTGGTTTTGCACTTCAGAATGCCAATGTATCCCGGATATTTCAAACACTAGGTGCTGAAATTGATAAGATCGGCTTTCTATGGATCGCCGCACCCATCACGGGGTTGCTTGTTCAACCGGTCATTGGTTACTTAAGCGACAGAACATGGCATCCCCGCTGGGGCAGAAGGCGCCCTTTTTTCTTTATAGGTGCTTTGTTATCTTCTATCGCCCTGTTTTTAATGCCACAGTCAAGTGTGTTATGGATGGCCGCAACTTTATTGTGGGTGCTGGAT
>DAOQRQ010000451.1:0-2315 GCA_035355815.1 Ferruginibacter sp.
GTTCCAGCTGGCCCAGCAACTTCAACATAGGATCCAGTTCCCTTTTCTTTCTTTCCTTGATGATCTGCGTGGCCACTTTCCAGATGTCTTTTTCTGCCGTAAAGAACTCCCGGCGTTCACCGGGAATAAGCACCCGTTCTACCAGGCCCCAGGAGATCAGTTCCCGGGTATTCATGTTCACATTTCCCCGGCTGATGTTCAGTTGATCCATGATATCGTCCTGTGTAATTGGATCCGGACTGATCAGCAGCAATGCATGTATCTGCGCCATGGTGCGGTTGATACCCCAATGCGTACCAAAAGCGCCCCAACTGCTGATGAACTGTGCTTTTGCTTCGGAAAGTTTCATGATGATCTGTTTGTACAGTAAAGATAATACAGTTTTTGAATTTTCAAAACTTATTGAAAGTAAATTTTCACCAAAAAATAAAAAACGCCGGTCTTTTAAACCAGCGCTTTCAGTTATATGCATCCGCTTCTGTTACAACAACATCGTAACAGGGTTCTCTAAATATTTTTTCAGTGTTTGCAGGAAAGCCGCTCCCACAGCGCCATCAACGGTACGGTGATCGCAGCTCATGGTCAGCATCATTACGTTGGTAACGCCAAAACCGTCGGCTTTTTTAACCACTATTTCTTTTATCCTGCCCACCGCAAGTATGGCACTGTCGGGCGGGTTAATGATAGCGGTGAATGCTTCAATATCCATCATGCCCAGGTTGGAGATGGTAAACGTATTACCATTGAATTCCTGGGGCTGCAGTTTTTTATCTTTTGCCTTGCCGTATAATACTTTTGCTTCGCTGGCAATTTGTGATAAGGTCTTCTGATCAGCAAAACGGATCACCGGAACGATCAATCCATCCGGTGTAGCCACGGCGCTGCCGATATGTACGTGATGGTTCTGGCGGATGAACTCTCCCATCCAGCTGCTGTTCACATTCGGGTGCTGGCGCAGTGATAAAGCCACAGCCTTAATGATAAAATCGTTGAAGGATATTTTTACCGGACTCAGTTCATTTAACTGGGTACGTACGTTGATCGCATTGTCCATGTTTATTTCCATGGTAAGGTAAAAATGCGGCGCACTGAATTTGCTTTCGCCCAGCCTGCGTGCAATGGTCTTGCGCATCTGTGTAAGCGGAATATCGGTATGACCTTCTTCTCCCGTTGCGGTAAATACAGGCACCGGTGCTGTGGCTGTCTTTGCTGCAGGCGCTGCTGCCCCGGGAACATAGCTATCCACATCTTTTTTAGTAACCCGGCCGCCATCGCCGCTACCGCTTACTTTAGTAATATCTATTCCTTTATCGGCAGCTAATTTTTTTGCAAGGGGTGAAGCCTTTACTCTTCCGTTAGCAGAAGCAACCAGTTGTTCGTCGTTCGTTGTTCGTTGTTCGGTTGCTGATGCAGGCACACTTTCTACAGCTAACGATCCACGATCAACGGCCAACGTGTTGGCCCCCGATTTTTCTGCTGCCACATAAGCACTCACATCCGTACCGGCCTTACCTACAATGGCAATGATCTCATTAATTTTTGCAGCACTACCCGCTTCCACACCAACATATAATAAAGTACCTTCTTCATAGCCTACCACTTCCATGGTTGCTTTGTCGGTTTCTACTTCAGCCAACACATCATCGCTCTTTACAAAATCACCCACTTTTTTATTCCAGGCTACGATCTTTCCTTCGGTCATGGTATCACTCAGCAAGGGCATGCGGATTTCTTTTGCACCTGCGGGGAGAGAGACTGTTTGTGGTTGGGGGTTTGAGGTTTGTGGTTGGGGGGCTTCAGCGGCTGGTGCGGCGGTAGTTTTTGCTGCAGCAGGTTCACCGGCTTCAATCAAAGATTTATAATCTTCTCCTTCTTTTCCAACGATCGCTATCACCTGGTTGATCTTCGCAGCTTCGCCGGCAGGCACACCTATATATAATAAGGTTCCATCTACGTAACCGTTCACCTCCATAGTAGCTTTATCGGTTTCCACTTCGGCCAGCACATCATCGCTCTTTACCTTATCTCCCACTTTTTTATTCCAGGAAATGATCTTCCCCTCGGTCATCGTATCGCTCAAAAGCGGCATGCGTATCACTTCTGCCATAGTATTAGTCGCTTATTTTTAATTGAGGTTCGAAATTAAGGCAAAATGCGGAAATAGGGGCCATTCCGGTCAATAATCCAGTTCCAGCCGAAGCCGGTCTTTCAATTCTTTTACCAGCGGGTATTCTTCTGCTATCTTCTGGTACTGCTCCCGGGTATTCAGCGGCCTTTCTCCGGGTTGGGCAGTATCTTCCTTTTCTATGATGATA
>DAOQRQ010000452.1:0-2311 GCA_035355815.1 Ferruginibacter sp.
ACTGGCCTATATCGTGGCCATCGACAACTGCCGGCATTTTGCCAAAGCAGCCAACCAGTGTTTCATCACCCAGCCTACGCTGAGTATGCAGGTGCAGAAGCTGGAAGAAGAACTGGGACTTAAGATATTTGACCGAACCAAGCAACCGGTTGTGCCCACCGAAGCCGGGGCAGCCATCATTGAGCAGGCTAAAAAGATACTGGGTGAAAAGAATATGATCGAAGAGATCGTGCAGCAGAAAAAAGGCATCATCACCGGTTTGCTGAAAGTGGGTATCATCCCCACGCTGGCACCTTACCTGCTGCCCCTGTTCATACAAAAATTCATCCGGAAATACCCGTTGGTAAAATTAAGCGTAACAGAGCTGACAACAGAACTCATCATCGCCAAACTGAGAGAAGGAAAAATAGATGTGGGTATATTAGTAACGCCCCTTGATGAACAAGGCATCAGGGAACAGCCGCTTTTTTACGAAGAAATGCTGGCTTATGTTTCAAAAAAAGACAAGGCTTTTCAAAAGACCTACATGCTGGCCCAGGATATTGATCCCAATCATTTGTGGCTGCTGGAAGAAGGGCATTGCTTCCGTTCCCAGATCATCAATCTTTGTGAATTGCGTAAAGCCAGTGCCGAAGGCGGGCATTTTGATTACGAGGCCGGCAGTATAGAAACCCTCCGCCGGCTGGTGGAACAGAACGACGGCATCACCATATTACCTGAACTGGCCACGCTTGACCTTACTGCCAAACAGATGCAACTCATCCGCCACTTTAAACAACCGGCTCCGGTTAGAGAAGTGAGTATGGTCACACACCGTGATTTTGTGAAGAAAAGACTGGTGGAATTGCTGAAACAATCCATTCTTGATTCGCTTCCGGAAAAAATAAAAAAGAATAAGCCACGGAATATTATTGATATCTGACCTAACGAAGCAAACTATCCAGCTTTTGCCGGAACAAAGGAAAATCATTCAGGTTCTGGTGTGTTCCGTTCTCAATAGTGATGAATTCATCCGTTGGCTTGATCACATGCTTCAGTCTTGCTGCACAACGGTAAGGGATCACGCCATCATCCGTACCGTGAAAAATGGTCACAGGGTAATGCACATATTCTAAAAATTTATTGGCAGGAATTTTATAGGTCGACATATAGCTTGTTGGATAGATGGGCGCATAACAACTGAACAATGCCGGGATGCTGTAATAAGGCGTTTCCAGTACCAGTCTTTTGCAATTGGTTTCCGACGCTACATAAGAGGCAATACCGGTGCCAAATGACTTTCCGTAAAGTATGATGCTGTCTTTGCCATACCGGCCTGCCGCCATCTTATATACCTGAATGGCCTGCTCATATAATTTCTTTTCGGTGCGTTCACCGGTGCTTTTGCCAAAGCCGGGATAATCTTCCATCCATACTTCATAGCCCTGTCTGGTGAAGTTGGCAGCGAATTTTGCATAGCGCTCCAGGTTTTGCCTGTTGCCATGAAAATAAAGAACCACACCACTTCTCACAGAATCTTTCGGAAAGAATTTTACCATGTTCACCGTATCTGTTTCATTGATTGGAATGTTCACTTCTGCAAAGGGACCATCAAAATGATACACATAGGAACGGGATAATTTTTCGGGGTGAAATAAGAATTTCTCCTGCAGGTAATAAAGCGCAATACCAATGCTGCAATAAATGATGATGATGATCTTGAGCCAGCGGAAGAGTTTTTGTTTCATGAGGAGGCAAAGGTAAGTTTAAACGTTAATCTGTTACTTAGTTAATCCGTTAAATAGTTAAGACGTTGATCCGTGGTACAGGCATACATATTAACGGATTAACCAATTAACGTTTTAACGGATTACCATTTTCAATATTGAAGTATATCCCTTACAAAATTATGATACTCCGGAAAGCTGGTAAGGTTATTATGTCCGCCGCCCTGTATGCGGATGAGCGTGATCATTCGGGGATTAAGCGCCTGCAGTTTTTCGCTGTTGCTGATGGGAATGAGCCAGTCCCTGGTGCCATGCAGGATATAGGTATGACAGTTCACATGCTTTATCCATTTATCGGTACGCAGGTGATACCGCAGCACATATTTTACCGGCAGGATGGGCAGAAAGCGTTCGATGGTTTTTTTAAAGCTGAAGTAAGGTGCATCTAAAATAAGATAGCGGGGTTTGTTCTCACTGGCGATCTTGCAGGCAAAGCCGCTGCCCAGGCTTCTTCCATAAACAATAAGATGGTGTTCGGGAAATCTGGTAAGCAGGCTGTTGTACACAAACTGCATGTCGTTGAGCATGGCTTTTTCATTTCGTTT
>DAOQRQ010000453.1:0-2288 GCA_035355815.1 Ferruginibacter sp.
CTTCCTGCAACCAGTATGCTGATACCGATCAAAATGAATAAAGCGCTCAAATGAGATCAATTTTGTTGGGGTCAAAAGTAAAATCAGCTAAATCCCCTTAAGATGATGACTATCAAAACCAAATATGATTTTGGTCATGTTGCAATCCCAAGTCCCTTTTTACGGGCCACGAATGAAGAAAGGATGGTTACAAACAGCACAATGCTGATACTGCTTGCCGGCATTAGGATAGCCGCTATAATGGGAGAAAGTGTTCCCTGCACTGCAAAGGATAAACCCACGATATTGTACAGAATGGATAAGATGAAACTGGCCAGTACTATTTTTTTACCGGCTTTTGCATAAGCAATGAATTTATCCAGCAGCCCCACTTTGCTGCCATCCAGTATGGCATCGCTTGCCGGGGAGAAATGGGCAGAATGCTCACTCACCGCAATTCCCACATTGCTTTGCATCAGGGCGCCGGCATCATTAAGCCCGTCGCCTAACATCAATACACTCCTGACCCCATCGCCTGAAGGAGAGCAAGATCCCTGCTGAATGGTTTTCACAAAATCAAGTTTTTCCTGCGGCGACTGGTTAAAATGAAGCCGGGTCTTTTTGCCGAATATCTTTTCAAGATTTGGCCTTTCAGCATCGTTGTCGCCGGATAATACAAAAAGATCAATATCTTTTTTCCGAAGTTCTTTGATCATATCACTGATGCCATCCCGGTATTGGGTACTTACCGTAAAGCGTCCCATGTGCACATTATTCATCATCAGGTGAACATGTGTACCGGTATCGTAAGAAGCAAAACCATTGTTAAACTGGTTGATGAACCCGGCTGACCCGATCTTTACCTCTATATCATTCACTATGGCTTCCAGGCCTTTGCCGGTATACTCTTTAAAATGCTCAACAGCTACTTCTTTTTCTCCGTTGGCTTTCAGTTCCGATGCAATGATCTTACTGAGCGGGTGCGATGACTGCCGGGTGATATTCCTTACGGCAAACAATTCGGTACTGGTTAATGGTGTACCCTCATAACTAACCACCGAAGAATGGTTTTGGGTGATGGTACCTGTTTTATCAAACACAATGCTGTTCACTTTTGCCAGGGCCTCAATCACACCGGCATTCTTCATGTACAATTTATTGCGGCCAAAGATGCGGAGCATATTGCCGTAAGTGAAGGTTGCTGAAAGCAATAAGGAACAGGGACAGGCAACGATCAAAACCGCTGTTACAGCCGGCAGGATTTTAGAAGGATCATTGATCCACCACCAAATGCAGGCCCCGGTGGCAACAGAGAACAATGCCAGGGTAAAGTAACGGCTCCAGGGATGTATGAATGATTTCTCTTCATTTTTTTTGTTATTGAATACCTCATTATTCCAAAGGCGGGTGATATAACTCTGTGATGCTTCTTTAATGATCTCCAGTTCAATGGCACTGCCTGTTTGTTTACCCCCGGCATAGATCAGTTCGCCTTTTTGTTTTTCCACGGGCGTATTTTCCCCGCTTACAAAACTATAGTCGATGCTGGCAGATCCCTTCATAAGCACTGCATCGGCGGGTATCATTTCTTCATGGCGTATGATGATGCGGTCGGATACTTTTAATTGCGTTACGGGAATATTTTTTTCCACCCCGTTTTCAATAACAGAAACACCGAGTGGAAAATAGGAACGGTAATCCCGGTCGAATGAAAAAGAGTCGTATGTTTTATTCTGGAACCATCTGCCTACAAGCATAAAGAATACGATCCCCGTTCCCGAATCCAGGTAACCGGCGCCGGTACCGCTGATGATCTCGTAATAGCTTCTGGCAAAAGTTACGATGATGGCCAGGGCTATCGGCGCATCAATGTTCAGGAACCGTTGCCGCAATCCCTTCCAGGCCGAACTGAAAATGGCAGAAGCACTAAAAAGCAGCACCGGCAGCGACAGCAACAGGTTTATCCAGGTAAAGGTTTCCTTCAGCCCGGCTTCTTCAATATTGCCTGATGAAAAATATTCAGGGAAGCTTAGCATCATGATATTGGCAAAACAAAACCCTGCCACCCCGATCCGGTAAAGCTGGCTTTTACTGAAACTATTTTTCTTTTTAGACACCGTATCGTTGAGGCTTATGTAGGGTTCGTAGCCGATAAAAGCCAGCAGCTCCACCACTTTACGCAGCGATGTTTGCTGCGGATCGTACACTACAAAAACTTCTTTTTGCTGAAAATTGGTTTGCGACTGTTTAATACCAGGCTCAATGCGGTGAAGATTTTCCAGCAGGTAGATGCAGGAAGAACAATGCAT
>DAOQRQ010000454.1:0-2239 GCA_035355815.1 Ferruginibacter sp.
TCCACCGGGCATATTATTACGTATTCTTTCCACCCCATTTACATAAACAACAATACCATCATTTCGCAAAAGATTTAATTGAATAGATGCAAATGTTGATGATAATTCGGCTGCTGTAAAGTTTACAGTCTTTCTGAAGTAATAAGCAGTGTATTTGTTACCTCCTATCGGTAAGCACAAGGGCAACTGACCATTGGGAAGACAGGTTGTTTGACCCGAGTTATAACCATACTTGCCCGGACCATTTACCGGTAATGCACCAACGTTCCAGGTTGCAGGCATTACATAAGCCGGTTGTTTCCAGTCTGTTCCTACCGGGCTGTTTGCCGGGGCAGCATTCTGTGCATGGTAATTCCACACACTGCCAAAAGCTACTTTAACAGTAGGCGCCGGGTTATCTACGTCAATATTAATTCCATTGCCGTCATTATCCATCGACGAACCGGCCGGAGGTAATTCTCCTGTTCCGGGAGTCCCGGATCCGATACCTGAGGTGGAAATGATACTGTTGGAAACGTACACGATATTTCCCTTTACAGAAGGGTTATAATACCGGGGTGTAAATGCACGCAACACCTGCGCATTAGTTACTGAACATAATAGTACAGTAGTGATCAAGAGGGGTACAATTCTTTTCATGATTCCAGATTTTTAGTAAGCATCTGGCCTTTCAAAAAAGAATACTGGATGGATAAAAAATTCGATTTCGTTTCTTGTGAAAATTTGCCAAGCCGTTACAACTTCAATAGTAAAACCAACTTAGCTCTGTAAGGGAGAAAACACGTGAAAGACAGTAAAATTACTATTCTGTTAGGGGAAGCAAATATAGCAAAATCATTTTCGTATTTCCAAGCGTTTCGTAATATTTTTTGTAGAAATTTTTCTAATACATTTATATCTACATCGTTATCAACAGATTAAATACATGTATTTTTTTACCCCCAAAATAAAAAATGCCACCTTTTCCGGGTGGCATTGAAAATATATTAGCCCTGATATTTAAACTTCAGATTTTTTTTCCTTTTTCTTTTCCCCTGGTTTCAGCGAAAATTTGATCTTTTCTGCCGGCTCATCCAGCTCGGCGATCATTACGTCGCCATTCTTAATATTCATATTCAATATCTCTTCAGCCAGCGGGTCTTCCAGGTATTTCTGAATAGCCCTGTGTAAAGGCCTGGCACCAAACTGTGAATCATACCCTTTATCGGCGATAAATTCCTTGGCTTTTTCTGTCAGTTCCATTGAAAATCCAAGATTTGCCAGTCTTTTCATCACCCCCATCATTAATATATCAATGATGGCAAAGATATTTTCCTTTGTAAGAGAGTTAAATACCACTACGTCATCGATCCTGTTCAAAAATTCCGGGCTGAATGTACGTTTAAGTGCTTTTTCGATCACCGCCTTGTTATTCTCATCAGCATTTTCCATGCGGTTGGCTGTTGCAAAGCCTACCCCGTCGCCAAAATCTTTTAGCTGGCGGGCACCGATATTAGATGTCATGATAATAAGTGTATTCTTAAAATCAACCTTACGGCCCATTCCATCTGTAAGCTGACCGTCATCCAGCACCTGTAATAATATATTATAGATATCCGGGTGTGCTTTTTCAATCTCATCCAGGAGAATAACGGAATATGGCTTGCGGCGTACCCTTTCGGTAAGCTGGCCTCCTTCTTCATATCCAACATATCCCGGAGGGGCGCCAATAAGCCTGCTCACGGTGAATTTTTCCATGTATTCACTCATATCTATACGTATGAGGGCATCGTCGCTGTCGAACATATGCTTTGCAAGCGCCCTGGCCAACTCTGTTTTACCAACACCGGTTGGCCCAAGGAAGATGAATGTACCGATTGGCTTTTTAGGGTCTTTCAATCCTACGCGGTTACGTTGTATGGCCTTCACTACTTTTGATATGGCTTCATCCTGGCCAATAACGGCTCCCTGCAGGTCGTTGGCCATGCGGCGGAGTTTTTCCGTTTCTGCCTGCACCATTCGCTTCACCGGTATCCCCGTCATCATGGATACTACTTCTGCAATATCTTCTTCTTCGATCGGGTAACGTTTGTGTTTGCTTTCTTCTTCCCAGGTGTTTTTAGCTGCTTCCAGTTCTTCCTGCAGGCGCTTTTCAGTATCCCGGAGTGAAGCCGCTTCTTCAAAGCGCTGGCTCTTTACTACTTTGTTCTTTTCCAACTTAATGTCTTCGATCTTCTTCTCCAGGTCAATGATCTCCTGT
>DAOQRQ010000455.1:0-2236 GCA_035355815.1 Ferruginibacter sp.
TGATACGAGGCAGTGCATCTACCGTTGGCTGGCGGGATCTGCCACCTGCATCGTGTAATAATATGATGCTTGCATCATTGGCTTCGGCAATGCGGATGCTGCGGTTCACAATACTGTCGGCATTCATGTTGGGGTCCCAGTCGTTGGGGTCAATGCTTTCACCCACGGTGATGTAATTGTCTTTTTTGCTGCGGGCAATGGGTTCAATCTCTTCAAATGTTTGCGGCTCGCTATCCGCATTATAAGGCGCCCGGAATAAAATGGTGGAGTGACCGGTGAGGCATTCCAGTAAAACACGGGTTGCTTTTAATTCCAGGTCGGCCCGTTCGGGACTCATCTTTGCAATATTGTGATGCGTGAAGGTATGGTTGCCTATTTCGTATCCGTCTTTATAGATCCTTCTCAACAGCGGGATATTGTTTTCTGCATTCAGCCCGATCACAAAAAAAGTGGCAGGTACTTTTTCTTTTTCAAGTATATCCAGGATCTTAGGTGTATAGGTTGCGTCGGGCCCGTCATCAAAGGTTAAAATAATCTTATGCCCCGGCCCCATGGGAGTTTTGTCTTCGGCAAATTTTTCATACACATAGCCGGATGGAAGATCAATGTACTGTTGTTCGGCAATAAGCATTTCAGCATTGTCTGTCTCTAGTTTTATATTTCCCTGCGCCGGTGTGAAAATGATATTGAGTAATTCGCCTTCGCCGGTTGGGGTAGGTTTTTTATCGGGGTTAACAGGCATGGAAGCCAGCAGGTTAAAATCAAACGGATTTTCATGCAAGGACCGGGTACCAAGATCTCTTCCATAAAAACTCCAGGTTCGGGGATCTTCGCCACCCAAATGCCATAGGGCGGTTCCGGCGGCGGGGATATCATCGCTGAAGCGGAGAATATTAAACGTAGTGGCTGCATCGGTGAACCAGATGCTGTGTTTTGTTTCTGATGATGAGTCGGAAGCTTTTTCGGTGTAGTTAAAATGCAGGTTGTAGGTATCGTTGTCGAACACGATCTTTGAGCCGGAGATCTTTGCACGGTCTATCACTTCGGCATAGGTAATATCGTCTGTTCTGTTTCCTTCCTCTTCACTTATCCAGTCACGCCCGTAACCCGCCACACCAAGTATCATTTTAGAAACATCTGTTTTTTTGCTCAGCCAATCTACCTGTTCTTCTATCCATTTTTGCGCAGAGATGGGCCCTGCACCGGTTGCATCGCTGAACTGGTCGTAGGCCATTAAAATAATGTAGTCGCTGTAAACCGACAGTGTTTTATAATCATAGTCTTCGTTCCCGGGAGATACGTCTATGGTAACGATCATGTCTTTTGGCCGAAGCGCCTGGTATAGTTCCCTTTGAAAATTGGCAAGGGGTTCATTTCCTTTCTCATTCAGTTCTTCAAGGTCTACATTCACGCCCTGCAATTGGTAATGCATGAGTGTATCTGTTATCTGGCGGATGATGTTTTTTCTTTTTTCTGCATCATTCAAAATAATATGTGCAAGCCCTGCATCAAAATCTCCCTCACCGGTCCCTTTCTTATTGCTGAAAAAATTGTTGAAAATGGGCTGGATGCTGAGGTTCTTTTGTTTCATTACTGCAAGCCCGGCGCTGTCGATACGGGTTTGCAGTGTATACGTTGCCGGATCAATAAAAAACCATTCGGGGTAAATGGTATTGAGCTTGTCGCCGTTTTTCTGAAGATCGGAAAAGGAAGCCGGAAGCCAGGGAGTGTAAAAAGCTCCCCTTACCTGGGGAGCTTTCATTCTCCTGTTATGAATTCCGCTGATCGAATCTTCCCGCTGCTTTTTTTCCAGGAAATCTTTGAAGCCTTTGAATTTTTTATTGAGTGGAGAGGAGAACGTGAGTTTATTGGAAGGGTCTAATTTACTTTGATAGAACCGGGCCCTGTTGCTGATATTCGGAAGACCGGGATTGCTGCCGTTAACGATGGCCAGTATCAACACGGCGAGTAAGAAGAGCAGGATGAAAAAAAGGATCCTGCCTGTCCACTTGATGCTTCTCCAGCGGTTGGGGTTATTGGTTTGAAATACCTGGTAAGGGCTGCTCATGCGAAATGCCGGTTAAGTAAATTCCCTGCAAAGCTGCGGTTTGATCTGTGAATAATAATGCAGTTAACATGTGTTTAACCGGGCATTAATTATTGATGGAGGTGAAGGTTACCGGAAAAGAGAAGCCCCCGTAGAAACAGGGGCCGTTACCAAAACTAACTGCTTATG
>DAOQRQ010000456.1:0-2210 GCA_035355815.1 Ferruginibacter sp.
TCCATTGCCTGGCTTTTTTGCAAAAGGAATACGCTGTTTTTAAAGAAGTACAAGTGTATAAACAGGCATGATACCACTTTATTTTTAGCTGACTATCTTTGCACAAATAAACAGCATGACACTCGATAACCTGTCGGCCAAAGAGATACTAACCATTTCTTTTACGCTTTTTGCGGTAATAGATATGGTGGGTAATATCCCGGTGCTGGCATCATTGCGGGCTAAAATGGGCGGAGAGATCAGGTCGGTGCAGGCAACACTGGCTTCGGGTGGACTGATGATCTTATTCCTGCTGGTGGGCCGGCAATTCCTGAACATACTGGGGCTGGATGTACAGTCTTTTGCCGTTGCCGGAAGCATTGTGATATTCATCATCGGGCTGGAGATGGTACTGGGGCTTGAATTCTTTAAGCAGGACGGTAATGCAAAAAGCGGCAGCGTGGTTCCCATTGCCTTTCCGTTAATTGCCGGTTCGGGCACGCTTACCACCATCATGAGTTTAAAGGCCAACTACGATGATATCAATATCCTCATCAGCATTTTGATCAACTGTATTTTCATCTTCCTGGTCTTAAAATCGCTGAAATGGATAGAAAAAATGCTGGGCCCCAACGGTATGGTGGTCATCAGAAAATTTTTTGGCGTAATATTGCTCGCCATTGCGGTAAAAATATTCGGAAGTAATTTCTCGCATTTGGGAAAATGACAATGTTAATACGGTTATACGTTAATCGGTTAATCCGGGAAAGAGGTTAAAAACATAAAGGGGCTTGCAAATATTCATGCACCCCCCAATTAACGGATTAACAAATTACGGATTAACGATTAACACCCTCCCGGCCTTGTAGTACAATGGATAGTATAAGAGTTTCCGAAGCTCCAGATCCAGGTTCGATTCCTGGCGAGGCCACATCCCAGTTAAAAGCTCCTGCAAAACCAGGGGCTTTTTTTATTTACAACAAAAAAATACCTTACATACTATATGAATGTAGTGAAGACGATACTTCAGCTTTTATCCTTCCGGCTTAGCCGGGAACAAATGCTTGAATTCGATAAGCGTCATTTTGGGGCAGCACTAACCGGTACCTGGATCGTTGGCATGGGCCGTTACTGGGATGATGATAAAGCAAGTCTTCTTCAGCACCTGGGGCTTGGATCGGTGATCTACATCTTTGTACTGGCCGCATTTATCTGGATCATCGTTAAACCATTCCGGGTAGAAGCGTGGAATTATTTTACCGTGGTCACCTTCATCGGTCTCACTTCTTTTCCGGCCATCCTGTATGCCATTCCGGTTGAAAAATTTGTAAGTATAGGCACAGCCAACAGTATCAATGTGTGGTTCCTTGCCATTGTGGCTATATGGCGGCTTTGCCTCCTGCATTATTTCTTAAAAAAGTTTACCCGCTTAAGCTACGGCAATATCTTCACCATTACCTTAATGCCCATCTGCCTGATCATCTCAACGTTAACAGCGCTTAATTTACACCGGGTGGTATTTAATATAATGGGCGGTGTACGTGACCCTTCACCACACGAAAGCTCTTATTTTGTATTAATGCTGCTAACAGGGATTTCGGCACTGCTTACCATTCCCTTATTGATAGCTTATGCTTTGGGAGTTTATAATGCCCGTAAGCATACAGCAAATAAAGGCAGCGGGCAATTGTAACTAATGTAACCAACGCTGTCTTTTATCCGCCGCAACTTTGCATAATTATTGGCCGGGTTGTTCAGAAACTGATAAAGATCATGGTTTAATATAACAAGCGTTACTGTTACAATGGCCGGTTATTTTGAATTTTTGCAAAACAATCTGCGTTTTAAAATTTAATAAATAAAGTATCAGATATGAAACTGGAACAGATCTATACCGGGTGTATTGCCCATGCCGCTTATTACCTGGAAAGCAATGGCGAAGCCGCTGTTTTTGACCCGCTGCGGGAAGTGCAGCCCTATATTGACCGGGCAGCAAAAGATAATGCGAAGATCAAATACGTTTTTGAAACGCATTTTCATGCCGATTTTGTAAGCGGGCATTTAGACCTGGTAAAGAAAACAGGAGCCAGGATCGTTTTTGGCCCTACGGCCAAACCGGCTTACGATGCCATTGTTGCCGAAGACGGGCAGATCTTTAAAGTGGGAAATGCTTCGGTAAAGCTGATACATACGCCCGGGCACACCATGGAAAGCAGCACTTACTTATTAAT
>DAOQRQ010000457.1:0-2206 GCA_035355815.1 Ferruginibacter sp.
ACAGATATGCTTTGTGTAAGTGTTTCATCTACCGATTATGTGGGTCATCGCTATGGCCCTAATTCATTGGAGGTGCAAGATATTTACCTCCGGCTTGATAAAGAGATCGCTTCATTTTTAAATTACCTTGATAAAACCCTGGGTAAAAATAATTACCTGTTATTCTTAAGTGCCGATCATGGAGCACCGAATTCGGCCGGCTTTTTAAAAACGAATAAATACCTCAACGCCGGTACGCTGAGTTCAGACGCTATAAGAAAAAATATGAACCGGCATTGCATGGAAAAATTCGGCGACAGTATGCTGGTGAAAAGGATATTTGATTTCCAGGCTTACCTCGATAACAAACGTATTGATTCGCTGAAACTTGATGCAAAAGAAGTGAAGAAAGTACTGGTTGCTTATTTAAAAAAACAGCCTGAAATATGGAATGCATTTGATGAGGAAGAACTGGAAACAACGATACTGCCGCCGGTGGTGAAAGAAAAATTACTGAACAGTTATTATTTCCGCCGCAGCGGCGACATACAATATTTCTACAAGCCCCAGTACATTGAAGGTGGTGCCGATGGTACCGAACACGGGGCCTGGTATCCCTACGACAGTCATATTCCCTCTGTATTTTTTGGATGGGGGGTTAAAGCGGGTAAAACATACCGGGAGACCTATATGACCGATATTGCACCTACCATTGCTGCGATGTTGAAGATACAGATGCCAAGCGGTTGTGTGGGGAAAGTTGTTACAGAAGCGATCAAGTAAACCGGGGCTTTAAAATACGGAGAATCTTCTTTGTGTTCTTTGCGAAAAACTTTGTGCCCTTTGCGGTTTGTTTTATGCTGAACAAAGCCGAAATGTTACCGCAAAATACACTAAGGAAAACCGAAAAGATTGCAAAAAGAGTTATTGCTTAATGAATCTTGTCTCGGCCACCCTTTCGTTATTGCTGATAAGAACCACAATATAATTACCTGCGGCCAGTCCCGAAACATCGCTGCTGATCGTATTTCTTCCGGCAGCAACAGATGCGGTTAACAGGGTTACCTCCCTTCCTTCCGAAGTATAGATCTTGCAGGTGAGTTGGGTATTTTCAGAAACGGT
Organism: Ferruginibacter sp.; assembly: GCA_035355815.1. Classification (GTDB taxonomy): domain Bacteria; phylum Bacteroidota; class Bacteroidia; order Chitinophagales; family Chitinophagaceae; genus Ferruginibacter. Next base: position 1,102 of record DAOQRQ010000457.1, read on the forward strand.
TAATGCAATGTTCAGCCGGCTGATGACCGGGTTGGGATTTATCTTTATTTCCTTAACGATAGAATAGTTGAACATTACCGGAACGATGGCTGAGTATTTGAACTGGCCGTCTTTATCAACCTGTTTCAGGCGGTAGAAGTTCATTCCTTTTACAGGAGAGGGATCGGTCATGTCATAATCAGTGGAGGCGCTGGTTGTTTGATATTTACTGGCAACCGTTCCTATCTTTCCAAAATTCACTCCATCTGCCGAACGTTCCACTTCAAAATGACTGGCATTGATCTCATTGGCCGTGGTCCAGTTCAGTTTGATCACTTCGCCTTCCTGTTGCCCGGTGAATTTTGTCAGTTCCAGCGGAACCACGGTGGCAATACGGTTGATCCAGATGGGAGCCGTCCAGATAATGTCGCCATCCACCTGCGTGATCTTTGCATAATAATAATAACTGGTATTGATGCTGGTGATATGCGGATAGCTCAATGAATTATTGCCTGTATTGGAGGTTAGTAAGGTCGCATTGATACCGCTGCCGGGGTTGCCATAATAGATATCGATCTTATTAACAGGGTCTGCAACTCCATCGGCATCGGTTACAATAACGCTGATAGATGAATTAAGGCCGGTGGTAGTGGTAGTACCCATTGCCTTACCGTTGATAGTGAAGTTTACCTGTGCATTCCAGTCATCCGATGCATAAAAACGTCCGGCCTTATAAGCCGCCATGATACTGTCACGGGTTAATACAGTGGCCAACACTACCGTGCGACCCTGGTTGGTACGTCCAAACGTGGTATAATGATTATCGTGGTCGATGGTAGGTGCAGCATGATAACCCGCTGCAAGTACTTTCAGGTATTTCGATTCATAGGATGATGCCGGCGGGTCAGTATAATCAGTAGTAGTGGAAAATGCACTGCCGCTTCGCACGGCAACGCCGGTTATCACATCATCTGTATTGGCATCATAAGGTGCCCCGTCAAAAAGATTTCCATAATCACCTGTCTCGGGGTGTGCAAGCATACAAAACCCATTTGCATAGGTTTTTACGATCGGCCAGAAACTGCTGAAGTCTCCTTTGGCACAGTAAACATCGTAATTATTGGCA
>DAOQRQ010000458.1:0-2186 GCA_035355815.1 Ferruginibacter sp.
TATTTTTGCAGCCGAATCAGGATATTTTTCCACATTAGCCCCGAATAACTGTATGAGTCGCTATAGAAAAATCTTTAACCGGGTACTGCCCGCAGTTTTCTTCCTTGCTTTCTTTTCTATTAATATCAGTTCCTATGCCGCCGATGGTGAAGCACTTTTCAAAGCAAATTGTGCCAGCTGTCATAAGCCCGATAAGGACTTTACCGGCCCGGCCCTGAAAGGTTGGAAGGACCGTCAACCAGAAGGTTGGGTTTATAAGTGGATAGCGGATCCCCAAGGAACTATTGATGGAGGTGATCCATATGTAAAACAATTATATGCAAAGTGGAAGGGAAGTGGCGTGATGACTAAATTTCCCAATCTCAAAAAAGAGGATATAGATGCTATTTTGAAATACGTGGATGATTATGGAGGACCAGGTGGACCTACTCCACCACCACCGCCACCAGTTTCCGATGATTCTCTTCTCTTCGGTATTCTCACCCTTGTTTTAGCCCTTATCGCTTTCATATTATTACAGGTAAATACCAACCTGCGCAAGCTTTCTGACGAAAAAGAGGGGGTAATGCGTACGGAGCCTGTTCCTTTCTATAAGAACAAGACCTACCTGATGATCGGCATATTACTGCTGTTTTTAGTGGGTGGATACTATACCATCAACGGGGCTATTGGCCTGGGCCGCCAGCAGCAGTATCAACCCGAGCAACCTATTTTCTATTCGCACAAGGTACACGCAGGCACCAACCAGATCAGTTGTTTGTATTGCCACGGCGGTGCACAGGACAGCAAGCAGGCCAGCATTCCATCGGTGAATGTTTGTATGAACTGCCACAAATCGATCAATAAATACGAAGGACCGGATGTGTTGGTAAGAGAAAATGGTGTTTCTGTTGACGGTACGGCCGAAATTCAGAAACTGTATGCCTATGCAGGCTGGAACCCAACCACCAAAACGTATAACCCGGATAATAATAACGACGGAATGCCCGATGGCTCTAAGCCAATTGAATGGGTAAAAGTTCATAACCTGCCCGACCATGTTTATTTCAACCACAGCCAGCATATTAAAGTAGGCAAACAACAGTGCCAGACCTGCCATGGTAACATACAGGAAATGCCTGAAGTGTACCAGTTTGCCAACCTCAGCATGGGCTGGTGTATCAACTGTCACCGCGATACCAAGGTTGATTTCTACAATAAAGACGATGCATCCGGCAACAAGTTTTACAGCATATACGAGAAATTCCACAAAGACCTGAAGAACCACAAAATGGACAGTGTTACCGTTGAAAAGATCGGTGGAACCGAGTGCCAGAAATGTCACTACTAATAAAGCGTTTCTCTGCAAAGGCAGAATGAACAGAATATTTTGAAATCATACAAAGAACAGATCGCTGGCTGCCAAAGCCACCTGCTAACTGTCAACTGAATAAATATGAGTAAGAAAAAATACTGGCAAAGTTTTGGAGAACTGAATCACACCGAAAGTTTTCAGGAGTCAACCAAAAATGAATTTAAAGAGGAACTGCTTCCTTTGGCCGACCTCGATGATAAAGGTATTTTAGATGCCAAAACACCCCGCAGGGATTTTCTTAAATACCTGGGCTTTAGTACAGCCGCCGCGGCGGTAGCTGCCAGTTGCGAAATGCCGGTACGTAAAGCCGTGCCTTACCTCAAAAGGCCGGATGATGTGATCCCCGGCGTGGCCAATTACTATGCATCTACTTATGTAAATGGCGGCGATACTATTTCGGTAGTGGTAAAACAAAGAGACGGTCGCCCTATTAAGATCGAAGGCAACGAATTATCTACCATAACAAAAGGCGGTACCACTGCACAGGCGCAGGCTTCGGTGCTTGACCTGTACGATAACACCCGTTTGCGTTACCCCATGCAGAAAGACGGGAAGGGATTTAAAGAAGTATCCAGCTTTGATGCGTTTGATAAACTGGTTGCCGGCTCATTGGCTGGCGTGGCAGGCAAACCGGTGGTGTTACTTACTTCTACCGTAAACTCTCCTTCTACTTTAGCGATCATCAATGAATTTTTAGCAAAATACCCCGGCAGCCGCCACGTGCAATACGATGCAGTAAGCTACAGCGGTATGTTGCTGGCCAACGAAGCCTGCTACGGCAAAAAAGCGATCCCCTCTTACCATTTCGAAAACGCAAAAGTGATCGTAAGCC
>DAOQRQ010000459.1:0-2178 GCA_035355815.1 Ferruginibacter sp.
GTCGGATATTCACGGGCAGTTCGTATCGGCAATATGGTTGAGGTGGCCGGAACGACCGCTATGGATGGAGATCAGCTTATCGGTAGAGGGGATGTGTATGCTCAGACGCATTTCATTTTTAAAAAAATTGAAAAGGCGCTCAATGAAGCGGGCGCATCTATGGCTGATGTGGTTCGTACCCGGATGTATATCGTTGATATTTCCCGGTGGGAAGAAGCGGGAAAAGCTCATGGCGAATTCTTTAAAAACATAAAACCGGTTGCCAGTATGGTGGAAGTATCGAAGTTGATCGACAAGGATTTACTGATAGAGATAGAAGTGTCCGCCATCGTTGACAGTCAATAATGTGTATTTTCTACATATAATATCTGAAATTTCCAGTAATATTGCGACTGAACCAATTAACCCTTTATGAATTTTTCTTCTTTTACCGTTCCTTATGAGATAGATAACCAGTACAGCAAGCGTGTTGCTTATTTCTCTATGGAATTTGCAGTACATCAACCCCTTAAAATCTACAGCGGGGGGCTTGGCTTTTTAAGCGGCTCACACATGCGCAGCGCTTATGAACTAAGGCAGAATATGGTTGGTATCGGTATTTTATGGAAATATGGATATTACGACCAGGCCCGTAACCAGGATCAGACCCTGCAGGTACAGTGGAATGAAAAGATCTATAATTTCCTGGAAGATACCGGGATCAAATTCCAGATCGACATTCACGAACACCCGGTTTGGGTAAAAGCATGGTACCTGAACCCCGAGACGTTTAAGTCTGCGCCGTTGTTCCTGTTAAGCACCGATCTTCCGGAAAATGATTATGTATCACAAACCATCACTCACCGTTTGTATGATGCCAATGTAGCTACTAAAGTGGCGCAATTTATTCTGCTTGGTGTTGGTGGCGCCAGGCTGATGGACGAAATAAATTTTAATCCCGACCTGTATCACCTGAACGAAGCACATGCAGTAAGCGCTGCCTTCTACCTGTATAAAAAATTCGGGAACAAGGAAGCGGTGAGGAACCGGCTTGTGTTTACCACGCATACACCCGAAGAAGCAGGGAATGAAAAACACGATATTCATTTGTGTGAGAAGATGAGTTATTTCTGCGGTCTGAAGCTTGATGAAGTAAGAAAGCTTACCGGTATGGAAGGAGACCTCTTCAACCATTCCCTGGCAGCTCTTCGTTTTGCAAGGTTTGCCAACGGCGTAAGCCAGTTGCATGGCGAAGTAAGCCGTAAACTCTGGAAAAAATATGAAGGCATTTGTGAAATAACGGCCATTACCAACGCACAGAACTGGCATTACTGGGCCGATAAGCAGTTGTACCGGTATATGGAAGAACACAACGATGGAAGTTTTGATGACCGCAAACGGTTTTTAAAGAAAAGAGCTTTTGATATTGTGGCCGACCAAACAGGTAAACTGCTGAATCCCGATGTGTTTACCATTGTATGGGCCAGGCGTTTTGCCGGTTATAAAAGAGCAGAGTTACTCACCCGTGATGAAGAACGTTTTGAAGCCTTGCTCAATAATCCCAAATACCCGGTACAAATAGTTTGGGCCGGTAAACCATACCCGGTAGATTACCCGGCGATCAGTGATTTTAACGGGCTGGTTCACCTGAGCAAAAAGTACAATAATGTGGCAGTATGTGTAGGATATGAACTTGGCCTGAGCAAACGGTTAAAACAGGCATCCGATCTCTGGCTTAATAACCCAAGGGTTCCGAGAGAAGCAAGCGGAACCAGCGGTATGACCGCCGCTATGAATGGTTCGGTAAACTGCAGTACACATGATGGATGGATATGTGAGTTCATCAACCACGGTAACAATGGTTTTGTAGTTCCGCCTATTGATTATGAAAATATAAGCGTGCATGAACAGGATGAGTATGACCTGAAAAAACTTTACGAGATACTGGAAAACCAGGTATTACCGATGTATTATGAGAACCATGATGTGTGGCGGCAGATCATCAAGAACGGGATGAGAGATGTTCGCTGGCAGTTCGACAGTAACCGGATGGCTAAAGAATATTACGATATACTTTACCGGTAAAATAATAACCTAAAACATCCCTTGAAAAAGGGATGTTTTAGGTTCACTGATATGTCTTTTATGGAAGGGTATTCAAAAAAACCTGCGTAATGCCGTTGCGCCTACGAGAATATT
>DAOQRQ010000460.1:0-2134 GCA_035355815.1 Ferruginibacter sp.
TAATGATCTCATAAAAGGGAAGGGCGTGGCTGTAAAATGCTGCTCTACGCCGGTAATTGATCGTTGGTAAGGGAGCCCTTTAACAGAACAGTCAAATCTAACTGTGTCTACTGTGGCTTCTGAATGAGCACGAAAGTATAAGACCTCTTTGATCAGCACCGAAGCTGTTGTAGGTGATTCCAAAGTAATGGTTGCAGATCCTACGTATGTTTTGAAAGTACTGTTTCTGTTATTAATTAATTCCCATGAGGCTGTAAGGATGTTTCCGTTTTGTTTAAAAACAATTCCCTTACTGGCAGGATCATAATAGCCTTTATTATAATGATTCACTTCATAATTAAAAATATGATTGTATTTAAATTTGGCACCGGTATTATCAAAGGTATTTCTGTTTTCACCGGATATCTGTGACATGATATCTATCCTGAACCAAAATCCCTGGAATTTTTTTGAGGTTACCCAATTCGACGGAGCACTTGCTTTCTCCTCAGTAATATTTTTAAAGTCTGGTGACTGAATGGAAATACCGCCAAACTCAATGGTTGCGGTAGTGATGCCGCCTTCCGGGAGATTGGTAACAGCCTGCTCAAATGCCCCGTTCTTAGCTAACACTTCAATCTCTTTTTTAATTTTGTATTTTTTATCTTTCAGCAATAGCTTAACCATTCCGTTGTACCTGATCTCGCTTGTATATTCTTCATCTGTTGTATGCCTGATTATACCTTTGACCAGGTTTTTTTCTGCAGATAAAATCTCAACCTTCAGTTTGGGTATATAGAGTTTGATCACATTTTTACCAGCTTCTATGATTGTTGGAATAAGGACCCTTGCCTGCGATTTTACACAATCCAGTGTAACCCTGGGTTTGCACAGGTGAGGCACTACTCCTGCAAAATAGTCAAGATCGGAGCATTGTTTTACACCATTAGCCGTTTGATACGTGTAGTCTTCTTCGTTATAGGTCATGTCTTGCAGCAACGGCGCATTGTAAGGTGTTTCGGGATGCGTGATCTGATGGATTGTTTTTCCATTCCTGTCGGTACCCGAAATTGTTTCATTGGTAACAAAATTGGCATTGGTATACGAAGCCATTTCATGGGCAATGGCTGCTGCGGTTTTCATTGCTGCAAATTTTTCTTTCAGGATGGCATCCGGCACTCCTTTGGCCAGCTGAACAAATTCATCTGGTTTTTTTGTACGCAACTCATCCAGTAATTCTTCATAAGGATCGGGGTTGCCAAACAGGTTGTTGTTGTTAAACATCGGCGATGGGTGGGCATCATTGCGTACATGTGGTGGGCAACCATTGTCTGCGATCATGTGCAGCGTTTCTCCCAAAGAGCGCCAGGCACTGGCCATGTATTCGTTTTTCTTTTCCAGTTTGGTTTCATTCAATGCCATCTGTATCCATAACTTGCCTCTCTCCCATGTGTACTGGTGGTCCTGTATGCTGGTAGCGTGTACACCCCGTTCACCAAGTGCCCATTGTACACCGTCTATGTGTGGATTGCTGAATACATATTTTTGCAGTGATCCCATGATCCTGGCATTGGCAATATCGGTAAGGTAACGTTCCCCGGCAGGACGGGTGGGATCGTAAAAATGCCGGAGAGATGCCGGCACTTCGGGTACATCGGCTGAATAGCCTCCATCCACGATCCAGTATTTTACTGTTTTTTCGGCAGGGCCTTCTTCCGAATATCCATAGCCCAGACCTGCGGCTGCAATATCTCCGGCACTGAAAAGGCCATCTTTGGTAACCGCTGTTCCTTTCAACGCAACCCCTTTAAGGAAGAGAAAAGTGTAATGTTTAAACTGTGGATCCAGCCTGGCGGGATCGCTTTGTTGTTTCAAAAATGCACCTAGCATCATCGCATTCAGGTCGGGATGTACAGCCTTGTTTCCATAATTTGAAAATAATATAATAGTGACAATACCCAGTATCACACTAAACAATACCCGAAAAAGCAGCCGGCGTTTCATGGTATAATTTTTAAATGTGAAATACCCCTTTTCAGCAACTACTGAAACGGTAGCGGGATAACTTACCATACAGGTAACCGTTAGAGCAGTAATGATTTAAAAAAGCAGGTATCTTTTTTAATCTCGCTATTTATAAACTTATACCGCTAAA
>DAOQRQ010000461.1:0-2133 GCA_035355815.1 Ferruginibacter sp.
CAGTAACCGGTGTTATTACCTACACAGCCAAAATATCCCCGTTGTATATTTCTTCCTGCAAAGGATCAACCTGCCACGGTGGTATTGCTTCAAACCTTGATTACAGTAAAATGGTAAGCAAAAAAGATGTATTGACTGCCATGATGAACAGCGGCGGTGTTACCGGTCATCCCGGTCCCGTACTGAGCCTCAGCACCTGTACCGTAAATCTTTTCAAAGAATGGATCGCACAGGGACAACCCCAATAACCAATGAAACAAACCAATAATTAACTAAAATAAATTATTATGAAAAAGATATTAGCAGCCTTGGTTCTTTGCTTCGGCCTTTTTACCGAGGTGCTGGCGCAGGAAGCAGACTCTGTAAAGAAAGAGGCCCCGGCAAAAAAATACACCAGAACAACCTTTAATGCAACCAAGATCATTAATATGCAGAGTACCGAGATCGTAACACCGGGAGTTTTGCAGTTCATGATCTCTCACCACTTCAGCAATATATGGAACAAGGATGGAGGTTCTCAGAATGTTGCCCAGTTCTTCGGACTTAATTCCGGCGTAGCACATACCTATATGTCTTTCGACTATTCTCCCTTAAAATGGATGAATGTGGGTGTGGCTTTGGCAGGCGCTTCAAAATACGAAGGCTTTGCCAAGTTTAAGATCCTGCGCCAGCAAACAGGCGTTATGAATATACCTGCTTCTGTTGCGTGGTATTCTATGATGCATATCAACACTGCCAAAGACCCCGACATTGACTTTACCGCCAACAAACTGGCCTTTATGAACCAGTTGCTGATAGCCCGTAAGTTCTCAAATAAATTCTCCCTGCAACTGATGCCCACCTGGATACACTTTAACGTGGTTCCCTACGGCATTAACAACAGCAATGAAGTATTCTCACTGGGTATTGCCGGAAAATATAAAGCAACCAGCAAGCTGAATATCACTTTAGAGTATGCAAGGCAACTGAACATGTTTGAAAACCTGATCAGTAAGAACGGGGCGATCGTGAATTACCACCCCGACCTGCTTTCACTGGGTGTTGAGATCAGCACAGGCACTCACCTGTTCCAGTTTTATGTGGGCAGCACCACCGATGCTTCTGCCATTGACCAACTGGCAAGGAATAACAGCAGTATTAAAGACGGGAATATCGCCATTGGATTTACCATTAACCGGAGCATGAATTTGAAAAAATAGATAAAGAGGATCTATAAACAGGGAAGAGCCGGTCTTAACAGGGCCGGTTCTTTTATTTCATACGATGGGTAAGTGCGGCAAAATCTTCCACGCTTAGTGTTTCGGCACGGCGGTTAAACAGTTCATCCTGCAGCACCTCTGCATCAAACAAACCCTTTACTGCATTACGCATGGTTTTGCGCCGCTGGTTAAAAGCGGTTTTAACCAATACCCAAAAAGCCCGGTCGCTTTTATAATCCAATGAAGATGGTTTTCTTTTTAAACGGATAACACCACTCTGCACCTTAGGCGGCGGATCGAAACACTGATCGCTTACATCAAACAGGTATTCTACGGAGTAATAAGCCTGCACCAGCACACTTAACACGCCGTACACTTTACTGCCTTCCTTTGAGGCAGCCCTTTCGGCCACTTCTTTCTGAAACATGCCAATGATACAGGGCACATCGTCTTTCCATTCAAGTAACTTGAATAATATCTGCGTAGAAATGTTGTAAGGAAAATTTCCGATAACGGCAAAGGGTTCATCAAACGGTTTATCCATATCCAGGAAACTCTGGTGAATGATCTTGTCTTTCAGTGCCGGGTATTTATTGCACAGATAGACCACTTTCTCTTCATCCAGTTCTACGGCTTTAAAATCAACCCCGGGCAGTTCCATGATATGCTTGGTCAAGGCGCCGGCACCCGGGCCTACTTCCAGCAGTTTATTAAATTGTTCTTCTTTTAAAACGGCTACGATCTTTTGAATGACATGCTCATCTTTTAAAAAATGCTGCCCCAGTGATTTTTTCAGTGTATACATCCCGGCAAAATTAGGGTAAAAAAAATGCTGCCCCTTTTAAAAGAGGCAGCACCAACCATATATTATGAAAACGCTATTTTGTCAATACCAGTTTTTCAAGGGATTCCAATAATTCCATATTTTCTTTTA
>DAOQRQ010000462.1:0-2128 GCA_035355815.1 Ferruginibacter sp.
TCTGGCTTTGTACTGTTCTCATTAAAGATAGGCCTGCTGTTAATGGATAACCATTTACGCTTGCCACCAGGTTGTTGCAATCCCATCACCACATCATTTTTCTCAACCCCGGTTCGAAGGGTAACCAGTGCAGGAAATTCTTCTACGGGGAATATGGTACCATCATCTTTAATGGCATTCCAGGTTGATGTATTAATGGATCTGCCTTTGAGCTCCGACTCTTCGATGCCCAGTATTTCTGCAGCTTTGCGGTTAGAAGCACCAATGGTACCATCTGCATTGATGAGCATCACGCCTTCTGACAGTGTTTCTACAACCGTTCTGTATTTATTTTCAACCAGCAACAAATGCTTTTGCTGGCGTTCTTCTTCTGCAATATTATGATTCACCAGTACAATGGAATTCACTAAACCGCTTTCATCATACAATAATGAAAAGGTAGAACGAAAGGCATATTGCTGGTTCCTGCTACTTTCAAAAATAATCTCACCATTCCAGATACCCGAAGCAAACAATTCCTGTAAAGCCAGTTCAAGTGTCGTTTGCCGAAAAACCATCGGAATGGTTTCAGCCATTTTTTTTCCAATAAAATGTAATGCTGGTTGCCTGAAAAATAATTCAGCTGCTTTGTTAAAACCCCTGATGGTAAAATTTGCATCCGTAATGATCACAACATCGGGAAGGTTATGTAAAAAACCATCCAGTGATGGAGTGGCTTTGTAACTGACCGTAAGAGATGGCTCTTCCTTTGAAACCTTGAGCGCATTTTGATGATTCATGATATCGGATTTATGAAAGCCGTGAAACGTAAAAAAACAGGCTGATTAATTTATATGTATAATCGATTCATTACCTGTAAAATAAATTTCAAAGCAAAAAAACACAGCTTTTTCAAGCTGGTATAAAGTACAACGCATAACAAACCTATTAAGTATGTAAATCAGCAGATTGTTATGGTTTTTTTCATGCATAAAAACTATCTTCGAACTAAAATAGTTGTTTAACTAACTAAAATTTGTCATGTCAACCAGAAACCTCAAAAAGATAGCCGTATTGGGTAGTGGAGTGATGGGTAGTCGCATTGCTGCACATTTTGCCGGCATCGGCCTCCCGGTGTTATTGCTCGATATATTACCAAAAGATATTTCACCTGATGCCAAACCGGCTGAAAGAAATAAGATCGTGAATGATGCGCTGGCCGCTGCACTTAAATCAAATCCTTCACCTGTATATGATAAGAATGTAATTAAGAAGATCAGTACGGGTAATTTCACCGATAACATGAAAGATATTGCCAGTGCCGACTGGATCATTGAAGTGGTGGTAGAGCGACTGGATATCAAACAATCGGTATTTGCCGAAGTAGAAAAATACCGCAGGCCAGGTACCCTGGTCACATCAAATACATCGGGCATTCCCATTCACCTGATGGCAGAAGGCAGGAGCGATGATTTTAAAAAGCATTTTTGTGGAACGCATTTTTTTAACCCGCCCCGCTACCTGCGTTTGATGGAAATCATTCCAACACCGTTTACAGATCCCGAAGTAGTATCATTCTTAATGCACTATGGTGACCTGTACCTTGGTAAAACCACGGTGTTGTGTAAAGATACGCCTGCGTTCATTGCAAATAGAATCGGCGTGTTTGGCATGATGGCCATTATGAACAGCATGGAAAAACTATCGCTAAGCATCGATGAAATAGACGCACTAACGGGACCGGTTATCGGCAGACCTAAATCGGCAACATTTCGTACAGCCGATGTGGTTGGGATTGATACCCTTGTAAAAGTTGCGAAAGGTGTACATGATAATTGCCCGGATGATGAAGCAAAAGAGATCTTTGCTATACCTGCCTGGCTTAATAAGATGATCGAAAATAACTGGCTGGGCGATAAGACCGGCCAGGGATTTTTCAAAAAAATAAAAACTGCCGATGGAGCCAAAGACATCCAGGTGCTGAACCTTCAAACAATGGAATATGAAGCCAGGAAGAAGCCAAAATTCGCAACACTGGAAGCTGCCAAACCAATTGAGGACCTGGCATCAAGGCTGAAGGCACTGTCTGCCGGGCAAGACAAAGCCGGTGAATTTTACCGCAGGAATTTTGCGGGCATGTTTGCCTACG
>DAOQRQ010000463.1:0-2127 GCA_035355815.1 Ferruginibacter sp.
AGGAAGAGTTAAGAAGGAGTTTGAGGTTTGAGGTTGGGTCTCTAAAAATTAAATCTCTTTATAAAATTTGCCCGGTTCATATGAGCCGGGTTTTTTATTGTGCAGTGGCCGGATTGATGATCGCTGCTTTGATCATTGCTTCAAATTCCGCTGCATTCATCTCCCCTTCCGTAAATTTCCGGTAACCGGCTTTGTTATTTACCACAATAGTGGAAGGAATGGAACCACTCCAGCTCTTATCGATCATGGGGCAAAAATGATCGGCATTGGTTTCATTTAACCACACAATTTTAGCGGCGTAATTATTCTTTTTTGCAAAGGCAGCTATTTTAGCCGGGTAATAGGCCGGCAGATCCACGCTCACCAGTATCAATTTCACTTTCTGCTTTTCGTATTGCTTTACAATCCGTATAAAATCCGGTATCTCGGCAATGCAAGGTTTGCAGAACGTAGCCCAGAAATTAACCACGTAAACCGTATCGTTGTTCTTTGTGTACGACTTTACCACGTCTTCTATCTTCCATTTGGCAATGGATTGGCTGTTGGCAACGGTAACAAAAGCGAGCAATAAAAAAAGGAATAGTGATCTTTTAATCATGCTTAAAAGTACTGAGAAATACCGAAGTGTATAACCAGGAAAAGTTAAAAGCTTAACCCCAGTAGAAACATAGAACAGATGGCTATGTTTCCTATAGATCTATGTGGTTCAAAAAGGATTTTATCCCCTAAATTAGCGTTTGGCTAATCACCTGTTTCGGTCTAAATTTGCACCCTGCCTGCCGGTAAACAGGCTCCATTTTTAATTCTTAATTTTTAATTCTTAATTCAACATGGCATACGACGTAATAGTGCTTGGAAGCGGCCCCGGTGGTTATCCTGCAGCAATAAGAGCCAGCCAGCTCGGTAAAAAAGTGGCGATCGTGGAAAGAGAAAGCCTCGGCGGCATCTGCCTCAACTGGGGTTGTATACCCACCAAGGCATTGCTGAAAAGCGCCCAGGTATATGAATACGCAAAACATGCATCCAACTATGGCGTAAAGGCCGATAATGTAGGTACCGATTTCGACGGCGTTATCAAACGCAGCAGGGGTGTGGCCGATAAAATGAGCAAAGGCATCCAGTTCCTCATGAAGAAGAACAAGATCGACGTGGTGATGGGCAACGGCAAACTGATAGCCGCCAATAAGCTGGAAGTTACGGCCGCCGATGGCAGCAAACAGGTACTGGAAGCAAAGAATATCATCATCGCCACGGGTGGCAGGGCACGCCAGTTGCCCACCATGCCCATTGATGGTAAAAAGATAATCGGTTACCGGGAGGCCATGGTGCTTCCCACTCAACCAAAGAGCATGATCGTTTGCGGAAGCGGCGCCATTGGCAGTGAGTTCGCTTATTTCTACAACAGCATCGGCACTAAGATCACCATGGTGGAGTTTATGCCAAGACTGGTACCGGTGGAAGACGAAGAGATCAGCAAGGAACTGGAAAAGCAATTTAAGAAACAGGGTATGACCATCATGACCAATGCTGAAGTAACCAGCGTTGATACAAGCGGCAACGGCGTAAAAGCAAAAGTAAAAACACAGGCAGGCGAAGTGGTGCTCGAAGCCGATATCTTATTAAGCGCTGTGGGTGTGGTTGCCAACATTGAGAATATAGGATTAGAAGCATTGGGAATTAAAACCGATAAAGGAAAGATCATAGTAGATGCAAACGGCCAGACCAATGTGAAAGGCATTTATGCCATCGGTGATTGCACCCCCGGCCAGGCCCTCGCACACGTAGCCAGCAAAGAAGGCATTAATGCAGCCGAACATTTAAGCGGGCATCATCCGCAACCGATGGACTACAACAATATTCCGGGTTGTACCTATTGCAGTCCTGAAATTGCCAGTGTAGGCTATACCGAAAAAGCGGCCAAAGATGCCGGTTATGAAATAAAGGTTGGTAAGTTTCCCTTCATGGCAAGCGGCAAGGCAAGTGCTTCAGGCGCTACCGAAGGTTTTGTAAAAGTTATTTATGACGCTAAGTACGGCGAGTTCCTGGGCTGCCACATGATCGGCAGCAATGTAACGGAGATGATCGCCGAAGCCGATTCGACGATCCTGGAGGAAATGGGCGAGGACA
>DAOQRQ010000464.1:0-2121 GCA_035355815.1 Ferruginibacter sp.
AACCATATTGCCTATACGAAATGCTCGTGAATATCCGACTATATCTTCCCAGGGCGAACCCGAACTGATATTTGTTCTCATAATTGTCGTTTTGGCTTACAAGTTACAACCGGCTATCAAGAGATAATTATTCCGGTTCATAAATTATTTTGAAGTAAGGAATAATATTTTTAGCTTTGTCTAAATTTTATTTTCGTTATTATGAATTTTACGACCAGTGAAGAGAATTACATCAAGAGCATTTACCACCTGCAACAGGAAACAGGCACGGTAAATACCAATTCTCTTGCCGCAGAAATGCATACCCGGCCGGCTTCGGTGACCGACATGCTTAAAAAGCTTAAAGCAAAGAAACTGCTGCAGTATGAGCGTTACAAAGGCTTTAAATTAAGCGATAGCGGGAAAAAAGTGGCACTGGAAGTAGTGAGAAAGCATAGGTTGTGGGAATACTTCCTGGTGGAGATCTTAAAATTCGACTGGGACAAGGTTCATCCCATTGCAGAAGAACTGGAACACATCAGCAGCGATGAACTGATACAACGGCTTGAAAAATTTCTCGGCAGCCCTTCCTTTGATCCGCATGGAGACCCCATACCCGACCGTAACGGAAAGATACCTGTACTGAACCAGTTGAACCTTTCTGAAATACCGGTTAAAAAAACAGTGACCGTAAGTTCGGTAAGTAACCAAACAGCCCAAATGCTGGAAATGCTGAAACATTATAAGATAGCATTGGGCACCCAGCTACAGGTACTGCAGAAATTCTCGTTCGATGGCTCTTTAGAAATAAAAGTTTTAAAACAGTCGCCCTGCATCATCAGCGAGCAGGTGGCAAAAAATGTTTTTGTACATTATGAACCTTAAAAAAAATAACGACGCTTCTTTAAGCGAAGTGCACGAATCGGTAGACACCACGGTTAAGAAGACCGGTTGGAAACGAATATTCTCCTTTTTAGGCCCGGCTTATCTTGTAAGTGTGGGATATATGGATCCGGGCAACTGGGCCACCGATCTTGCAGGTGGCAGCAAATTCGGCTATACCCTTATCTGGGTTTTACTGATGAGTAACCTGATGGCATTGTTGCTTCAGGGGCTTTCTGCCAGGTTGGGAATTGTAAGAGGCCGAGACCTGGCACAGGTAAACAGGGAAACCTATCCCAAAGTAGTGAACTTTTTTTTGTACATACTTGCCGAGATCGCCATTGCCGCCTGCGACCTGGCAGAAGTATTAGGAATGGCTATCGGTATACAGTTATTAACGGGCCTTCCATTGGTCTGGGGTGTTTCTATCACCGTACTGGATACTTTTTTACTTCTTTACCTGCAGCGTTTAGGCATACGGAAAATGGAAGCCTTTATCATCACCCTTGTTGGTGTGATCGGCCTTTCTTTTTTAATAGAGATCTTTTTGGCCAAGCCGGCTGTTTCTGAACTGATCACCGGTTTCGTTCCGGGAAAACTGAGTGATGAAGCCTTGTATATTGCGATCGGCATCATTGGTGCCACTGTTATGCCGCATAACCTGTACCTGCATTCAGCCCTTGTTCAAACAAGAAAGATAGACCGGACAGATGCCGGTATCAGGCAGGCCATCAAATTCAACCGGATAGATACCACCATTGCACTGAATCTTGCCTTTTTTGTAAACGCTGCTATTTTAATTGTGGCTGCATCGGTTTTTTTCAAAACCGGTAATTCGGATGTTGCTGAAATAAAAGAAGCCCACCGCTTATTGCCGCAATTTCTTGGTAACGTAGCCCCGGTTCTTTTTGCGGTTGCATTGATCGCTTCCGGCCAAAGCAGTACCGTTACCGGAACACTGGCCGGGCAGATAATCATGGAAGGATATTTAAGCCTGCGGATAAACCCCATGCTGCGAAGACTGATCACCCGGTTGGTGGCTATTGTGCCGGCACTGATCGTGATCGTTATTTACGGAGAAGATAATGTGGATGCATTGCTGATATTAAGCCAGGTGATCCTGAGCCTTCAATTGGGTTTTGCTATTATTCCCCTTATCCATTTTGTAAGCGATAAAAAGACAATGGGAAATTTTGCGATCAAGCCGCTAACTAAAATAGCTGCCTGGGTCATTGCCTCTGTACTTGTTTTTCTTAACCT
>DAOQRQ010000465.1:0-2100 GCA_035355815.1 Ferruginibacter sp.
CGCTCCAGTTCTTTCCAGAAAAAAACCAGGCAGGCTTTATCATTTTGCGCCAGCTCATTCCCTTTCTGGCTGTTGTAATTCGTATAAAACACAAAGCATTTTCATCAAATCCTTTCAGCAATACGATCCTTGCTGAAGGAACTCCACCAGCATCGGCCGTTGCAAGCGTCATGGCATTCACTTCATATATATCACTTTTCAATGCTTCGTTCCACCATTTTTCAAATTGTTTCATGGGGTCGGCGTGCACATCGGCTTCAAGCAGGGTTTCCTTTTTATAATCGGTTCGTATATCAGCGGCATTTTGCATAGTTGACATTTGTTGAACAAAGTTCTTCCAATTAACACAAATAAAAAAGGCCTGGATCATAAACAGGCCTTTATGTTATAATTCAATGATAAAACTACAGGTTGAATTCTTTCAGGTATTTCTCCGATTCCAGTGTTTTTATCCGTTCTTTCAGGTCTTCCCTTTCGATCATGGTATTCTCGAGCCTGCTTTCCAGCTCACCGACCCTGCCCGCCAGTTGCTGCAACTGAAAATTACGTTCATTTACTTCAGCCAGTTGCTGCCGCACATCTTCGTACTGTGTTTGCAGATAGGCATATTGTTGTACCAGGTCGTCGTACTTAGCCTGCAGCTTGTTAGCCTCATTTAATTCCTGCTTCAGTTCCAGTTCTCTTTCTTCCGCCCCCATTACCTGCATTTGCTTTTGTCCCAGCTTATCCTGTATGCTTTCGATCTCGGCCGACTGGCCCTCCAGCTCGCTGCGCAGGGCTGTTGCATTACCCAGGTCGGCCCGTAGCTTAGCCAGCTCCTTCTCCCTTTCGGAGAGGACAAGATTTATATCGGCGATCTGAACCTGTAAACTGTCGTTTGCCGAAACCAGGCGTTTTATTTGTTCTTCTGTAAGCATGTCCATTAATTCATTTAAACCCAGGTATTTCCAAATTATAGGATTTACCCCCTAAAAACAAGAAAACCAGCCCTTTTTTGTACCTTTTAAGCAATAATTTTCTGCGGGGCAGCGTATAGAAATGTCCGGGTATCTTCCTATTTAAATGCCCGGCGTAAACTTAGCAATAATTGACGGAAGACGAACTCATACGAGGATGTTTAAAGGGCGAATCTTCCTGCCAGAAGGAGATTTTCCATCGTTTCGCCAGCCGGATGCTGGGCGTTTGCAACCGCTATGCCCGTAATGGAGCAGATGCAGAAGACATTTTACAGGACGCTTTTATTAAGGTTTTTGATAAGATACACCAGTTTAAATTTGAAGGCTCTTTTGAAGGATGGATACGAAGGATCGTAGTAAATACCGCATTAAAGAAGTATTCATTAAGACGGTATGAAAAAGAAGTAGTTGGTTACGAGATCAAGGACAGGGATGAAAGCAGTATGGAACCTTCGGCTTACAGCCACCTGAGCGAAAAAGACCTGCTTGATCTTATCAACAGCCTGCCCGACGGTTACCGGGTGATCTTTAACTTATATGTGATAGAAGGATTTCAGCATGATGAGATAGCCGAAATGCTGGGCATACAGCCGGGCACCAGCCGAAGCCAACTGGTAAAAGCCCGGAGCATGCTTCAGAAACAGATTTTACAATTACAAAAAGTGGCGGTATGAGCAATAGCCAGCAATTTGATAAATACGTAAAGGAGCAGTTTAACGACTATGCTCCCGATGTACACCCACGCATCTGGGAGAATATTGCCGCACGCAATGAAAGAAGAAAGCCCGTGGGTTTCTGGCAATCTCTTTACGGCAATAAAAATAAATTGTTACTGGCAGCCCTGTTGCTTGCAATAAGCACTGGAGCCGGCTGGTGGTATTTTAATAAACCGGCAACATCGGTAAATACTCAGCAGGTAAGTTCTCAGAAAAATAATACCGGCAATAACCAGGAAATAAGCAGTGCAGAAGAACAAACAACAACAAACCCGGATGATCTTTCTGCAAAACAAACTGCCGAAACGATCTTAAATTCCGGATCTTCTGTAACCACCACCCCGGGCAGCAATGAAGTAAAGAACACAACTGCCAATCGCTCAACAAAAGGTACCGGTACCATGGTCATTCATGATCCTTCTATGCAG
>DAOQRQ010000466.1:0-2085 GCA_035355815.1 Ferruginibacter sp.
GAAAGGAGAAGCAGTGATCAATGTCATGAATTACCTGTCCCTTGATGCTGCCTGTATCGGGAATCATGAATTTGATCATGGATGGGAGAATGTACCCGATCAACTGCGTAAAGCCCGGTTCCCCGTACTAAACGGTAACATTTTTCTTAAAGGAAAGAAAAAACTACTCTGGAACAATCCCTATACCATTATTCTGATGAATGGCATACGCATCGGGGTTATTGGTCTCCATGGCCGGTTTGCTTTCTACGATACGATTGCCGATGAAATGATTCAGGGTGTGGAAGCAAAGGATGAAGAAGTGTATTTAAAAAAGTATATAAAGGAACTTCGTAAAAAAACTGATCTCGTTATCCTGTTGGTTCACCAGGGAATACCCGGCCGGCAATCCAGCACCGGAAGTACCGATGTAGCCCGTAACCTGCAAAGAGATATTGACCTGGCTGCTGCAATACCCGGTATTGATATTATGATTACGGGTCACGCCCACCAAGGTACCCCACAGGCCTTGCTTTCGAACGGAACGATAATTGTTTCTACGGATGCTTTAGGTACAGAACTGGGGAAACTTGAAATAAGTTATAACCTCATAAAAGATAAAATAACTGCCCATAAAAACACCCTTAATTACCTGTATGATGACGAAGTCATGGATGACTCAGCAACAGTCCGGGTGATAGCAGCATGGAAAGAAAAAGTAAAACAGATCACAGATGAAAAAGTAACAACCATCCCTGTGGCACTTACCCGTTCTTATGGCGAAGAGTCCGTCATGGGCAACATGGTCGCTGATGCGATCTTACACGCTTATCCTGGTTTTGACCTGGCTGTTACAAACAGTGGTGGGTTGCGGCAGGATATCGAAGCTGGAGCCGTAACGGTTGGAAACATAATTTCCGCCTTTCCTTTTCCAAACACGATCCACCAGTTAGAAATAAAGGGGGCTGATTTATTTGAATTGTTTGAACATGGCGCTGCGCTTACGAATGGTATATTACAGGTATCGAAGGGCATTGAAATAATATATAATGAAACCCGGCCCGTTGGGTCAAGAATAACCAGCTGTAAAATAAATTCGGTTGAACTGGATCGGAATAAAATTTATAAAGTGCTAACCTCCAATTTTCTGGCCGATGGGGGTGATGGTTTTCTGGCATTTAAAAGGGCTGTATCAAGAAAGAAAACTACCCATGAAATAGTACAGGCGATGATCGGTTATCTGAAAACATTTAAGGAATATAATCCCGTATTGGAAGGAAGAATAAAAAAGAGTTAAACTGTCTTTGCGCCGGCCGGTTTCTTAAACACCGGCACCGTACTGCAGGGTTCGCCATACATGATGCTTTTAGCGACCGGGCGTAGGAGTTTAGTAATCTCCATATAGACATAATCAGCAATGGGTGTTTCGCCACAGCCTTTAATCACCACGCGTTTTTCGTCGAATTCCTGTACATCAATTTTAGAGAGATTCTTCAGAAAAATGGCTTTGTGTAATTCTTTCTCATCTCCCATCACGATCTCTTTGGCATAGGGCTGCAGGTTGGCCGCCACCAGCATATAGGCCCAAACAGGAATGATGGCATCCACGCTGCAGGTAAGCGCCACATTCTTGCCCTGGTAAATGGTCCAGTCCATCGCTTTCAGTGCTTCCCGGAAATCCTTTTCTTTCAGGATCATGCCCATGAACAGATGATCCTTCAGATCAAATACGGCCGTCTCCTCCCGGGGATACCATTTTTCCAGGTCCAGGGTGATCAGACCGCTATCGGCTACTTTATTTAAAAAAGGTTCGCTCATGTGCTTTCGGTATGTAAAAATAACAAATTGTCCGACGGGTTGGTTGCGAGTTTTGGAAAACAAAAACCCCGGAGCATCAGCCTCCGGGGTTCCCTTATATCTTTTGCGATTCTTCGGTTAGTAGCGCTCAGAACGTTTGTCTTTGATATCGGCTGCATTCCGCAGGATAGACAAAGGATTGTTCGGGCTATACTGATTACCCATCCCTTGCTTGGCTTGTTGGTAGCGGGCCAGGCGAACAGCATTGATGTCTTCTGCAGCTACAGGCGTGGTGCTCTGATCTTCTAC
>DAOQRQ010000467.1:0-2082 GCA_035355815.1 Ferruginibacter sp.
AGCGTTGTTTAAAAACGGCAGTTGTCTGGTATAGAAATTCCATAAAAGAAAAAAGGGTATTCGTAAAGTTAATACGAAAATATTTGCAAAACGAGTACTTTCCGGCCGGGGGAAAAAATAATTACCTTCAGTTATGCAAACCCCGGTCGGCATACATCCTTAGCCATACCAAATACACTGATAATGAACTACAAAACAACTCAATTCAGTAAACCAACCGCTGTATTAATTTTTCGGGCCGGCCTACTGGCGGGTAGCCTCGATATCCTCTCGGCATTCCTGTATTATTATGTAAAAAGCGGAAAGAACCCCCTCAATGTATTGAACTATGTTTCAAAAGTGGCACTGGGAGAAAACAGGTTTTCCAGCAGCGGGGTACAACAAATTAGCGGGTTATTGGTACATTTTGCCATTGCATTTGGGTGGACGGTCCTGTTCTTTATCCTGTATCCCCGTATAAAATGGTTGCAGGCAAATAAATTTATAACTGCTGCTTTATATGGAAGTTTTGTTTGGGCCATGATGAACGTAGTGATACTGCCGCTGTGGAATAACAAAGCTTTTGAATTTAAGGGAGAAACAACCGTGGTTAACTGGCTGATACTGGTTGTGGCCATTGGTATGCCGTTGTCGTTCATTGCTGCCTGGTATCATCAGCAAAAGAAAAATCAAATCAGTTAGCAAATACTTTTTGCCGCTAATTACACTAATTTACACGAATCGAATATCCAGAAATTCGGGTAATGCCTCAGTTTGAAAATTTTAAAACCTGCTGTCAGGCTGAGCTTGTCGAAGCCGTATTATTAACCGTTCATTTAATCGCCTTCGACAAGCTCAGGCTGACAGTATTTTCGAACGGAGACACTACCGAAATTCGTGATCATTTGTGTCATTCGTGGCCAAACCTGGTTAACGCAATTGTCTTTTAATACAGTATAATAAGCATGGTAAATGTTCAAACCTTCCGGCAGATGGCGCTTGCACTTCCCGGTGCTGTTGAGTTGCCGCATTTCGACAAAGCTTCTTTCCGGGTGAACAAAAAGATATTTGCTACGATGGATGAGAAGAGAAAGATCGCTGTACTGATGTTCTCCCCGCTGATGCAATCTGTTTTCTGTGCATTCGACAAAGCAATCATTTATCCCGTACCCGGCGGTTGGGGCAAACAGGGCTGCACCATTTTTGAATTAAGCAATGTAAAAAAAGCAATGCTGAAAGACGCATTGCGTGTGGTGCATGAAGAAATTCTGGCTAAATTAAAAAAGAAGAAATAATGCTTCGGGAAAAACAGGTAAAATCGGTTTTAAACAAACACAAAAAAAGAGACGCCTGGTTTCTTGACGATTATTCTGTGAACCCTTACGAAGGCTGCAGTTGCAATTGTCAGTATTGCTATATAAGAGGAAGTAAGTATGGGGAGAATATGGAAGAGGGCCTGGTAGTAAAAGAGAATGCACTGGAAGTACTGGAAAAGCAATTACAGTTGCGGGCAAAGAAAGAACAGTACGGCATTGTGGTGCTGGGTTCGGGTACCGATGCCTACATGCACCACGAGGCCAACTATAAAATGACGGAAGGCATGCTGAAGTTATTATTGAAATACCGCTTCCCGGTTTTCATCAGTACCAAATCAACGTTAATAACAAGGGATATTGAATTGCTGAAAGAAATTGATAAGGCGGCGATCCTTCCCGCTGATCTGAAACACAGTTTGAAGAGAGGGGTGATACTTTCTGTTTCTGTCAGCAGCATGGATGAAAAAGTATCCGGCATGCTGGAACCCGGTGCCGCTTCCCCGTTAAAAAGGCTGGAGATCCTGCAGCAATTAAAAGAAGCCGGGCTCCTGGTTGGCGTAAATGCAATCCCGGTTCTGCCCTTCATAAGCGATACGGACGAAGAACTGGAAAAGATAATTACAGCATCTAAAGCGCACGGAGCAGAGTATATTTTGGTTGGCGGACTCACTTTGTTTGGTAAAGAAGCCGCCGACAGCAAAACATTGTATTATAAATTCCTGGAACGGTACGACCCGGAACTGGTAACAAAATACAAAAGTCTTTACCGCATCTATCCTTTTCCGCC
>DAOQRQ010000468.1:0-2075 GCA_035355815.1 Ferruginibacter sp.
GTTTGGAATATTCTTTATTACAGGCGCCGATGCCGGCCTGCGTTCCCTGGATGCCTTACCGGTTGCCTTGTTGATTTTAAGTATTGGTTTATCGCTCGGCGGCCCCACAGGTTATGCGATAAATCCCGCCAGGGACCTCGGCCCACGTATCGTACATTTTATTCTGCCGATAAAAAACAAAAGAGATAGTGATTGGGGGTATAGCTGGATACCGGTTGTTGGCCCGGTGATCGGGGGATTGATCGCTGCACTTGTTTTTAAAGCCATTAATTAATCTTTCTTGAATTCAAGATCGGCCAGGATGGGATAATGATCAGAGTAAGGCACTTCCATTTTGTGATACTGCGTTATATCAAATCTTTTATCGGCCAGTATATAATCTATGCGCAGCGTGGGCGAAAGGATACGAAGCGTTTTCCCAAAACCCGAACCTTTTTTCAGGAACGCATCCTGCAGGTTTCCTTTGGCAGTGAAATAAGAATAAGAATTAGGTACGTCATTAAAATCGCCGCAAACAACCACCGGGTATGGACTTTCTTTTACTTTTTTATTGATCAGCTCGGCCTGGCCGGCTCTTTTTACATAAGCATTCCGTAACCGGTACGCTACGGCTTTTGAATCGGCGATGCTTGCTTTGGTGGGGTCTTTCAGGTTATGCAAGGCCCTGTAATGATGATCTTCAAACATCACCGATTGAAGGTGATTACTGAATACCCTTATTGTTTTATCGTTCACTTTTACATCGGCGTAAATAATGGGCTCCGCAAAATCATCGTAGTTATAAAAAAAGTGAGCCGTATCCACCATGGGATATTTAGATATAATGGCCACTGCCGTAATGATGGTGCTTTTGTAGATCCGGTATGTATAATGTGTCTGCACAAAATAGCTGTATTTGTACCCGCTTTTCTGCAGGGCCGGGGGAATGGTATCTCTTACCTTCTTTTCTTTTAAGTAAACATATTCCTGCAGGCACAGCACATCGGCATTGCTTTTCCTGATCACTTCGGTCATCTCCTCTTCATAATCCGCTTTCTTCCCATCAGAGCGGTTCGACCCTCCCCAGTTGGAAAGGTTCCAGGTAAGTATTCTTAATGTCTGCGTTGATTTGGCTTCCTTGAATTTTCCAGGCAAATGAAAGCTGAACATCACCGATACCTGCTTCCAGCTGAGTAACAGGGCGGCAAGGCAAACAAAGGCCCATCCCGAACGGCGGAATATCCAGTAGATCAAAAACCCGGTCATCAATACGAATAACAATGGAAAGACCAGCCCCAGCATAGCGATAAACCATGACTTACCCGAGTTGATGAACGGCACCAGGCAGGCCATCAGGTAAAGCAGGATGGTAAGCACATTGGCACTTATAAATACTATCCGTAAGATTTTTTTAAGCCTGGGCAGCATGGCTGAATTTTAAATTGAAACTAAGGAATTTCTTCATTAACGAAGGGCCATTGATATATCGTATTTGCTAATATTTCGGGCCTGGATATCCCCACGTTTTCCCCTTCTGAAAAGCATAAAAAGGAGCGATTTGAAATTTCAAATTTCAAACTCTATCCCTTACCTTTGCCGCTCAAATTCAGACTTCATTATAATAAAGTATCATTTATGGCCAATACAGGTAAAATTAAATCAGTCATCGGTGCGGTGGTTGACGTTCAGTTCGACAGTGACAGTAAACTTCCTGAGATCTTAAACGCCCTTGAATTAAAGCGTGAAAACGGCGACGTACTGGTGCTTGAAGTACAGCAGCACCTGGGGGAAGACAGTGTTCGTACCATTGCGATGGATGGAACAGAAGGATTGGTTCGTGGAACCGTAGTGGTTGACACCGGAAAGCCAATTGCCATGCCAACCGGCGAAGCGATCAAGGGCCGCCTGTTCAACGTTACCGGCGATGCCATTGATGGCCTGCCACAGGTGAGTAAAGCAAATGGCCGTCCCATTCATGCCAAGCCGCCCTTGTTTGAGAACCTGAGTACAGCTAATGAGATATTATATACCGGTATCAAAGTAATTGACCTGATCGAACCCTATGCAAAAGGTGGTAAGATCGGTCTGTTTGGTGG
>DAOQRQ010000469.1:0-2061 GCA_035355815.1 Ferruginibacter sp.
AACTGCAGCGATACTTTGATGTACATGAAATATTATCGCCTGCAACAGCAAAGATGCCGGCCCTTCCACCTCCTCACCCACGGCCACCATCGACGGCATGTTCACTGCCATGAAGGACGGAAAGATCGATGACTTTAAAAAGTTCATCACCAAAGAAGATGCAACCATGATGGAAGAAGGAATGAAACTGGTCAATAGTCTTGATTCCAGTTTTCTTCGAAAAGCAAGGGAAGAAATGGAAAGAGAATTCAAGGAAAAAGTGAAGAACGTTACCTATAAGCTGAAGAACGAAAAGCTGAATGGCGACAATGCCACCGTGGATGCCGAAGTTACCGATGGCGGTAAGACCGAGACCCATACGTTCAACCTGGTGAAGGAAGACGGCGCCTGGAAAATATCGCTCAGTAAATCCGATGACGGGATGTTCAACAGCATGAAGGGCAACAGGGGGGCCAACGACCCCGACCTGAAAGAGGGAATTGAAAAACTGAAGAACATGGATAAGGATTCGCTGAAGATGCTGATGGAAAAGGCCAACCAGTTCCTGGATACCCTGAAAGCAAGAAAAGGAAACATGTAAAAGAGCCTGCATTATAAAAAAAGCATCCCGGTGGCCACCGGGATGCTTTTTTTTATGTGTTGCCGAAAGATGCATAACTTTAATCATGCTTAGAAATACCTTATTGTATGCTTTATTTACTGTTGTTGGTTTTTCCTGCAGCAGCCCTTCAAAAAAAGTTCCGGTTACCGATACAGAAGTAGCTACAGCTTTTGTACGCAACATCCTCGACAATAAATTTGATGAAGCAGAACAATACCTGCTGAAGAATGAGACCAATAATGAATTATTCAGCCGGTTCAGGAACCAGTACAGTAACCAGAAAAAAGAACTGCTGGAAAAATACAAAAGCGCCGACATACTGGTGAATGAAGAAAGTTATGTTACCGACAGCATCTACATCTTTAACTACAGCAACAGCTTTACCAAAGACGTGAAGAATAAACTTAAATTAGTACGGGTCAAAGGCAAATGGCTGATCGACTTCCAGTACACGTTTTCAGGCAATTTATAAAACCGATGCTTAAGAATTTTTTACTTGTTGGAATAGGAGGCGGGCTGGGTTCGGTGTTACGTTATGCTGCATCGCTGCTGCTGAACAGCAAACTGTTTCCCTGGGCCACGCTGGCAGTGAACATTGCCGGCAGTTTTATCATCGGGATCGTTTTTGCTTTAAGCATCCGGCAAGAACCATTGCCGCATAGCTGGAAGCTGTTCCTGGCAGCCGGTATCTGCGGGGGCTTCACCACTTTCTCTGCTTTTTCGCTCGAAAATATGGGATTGTTGCAAAGCGGAAAATACGGACTGGCATTCTCCTATATGACCGCCAGCATTGTTTTAGGAATTGCAGCTACCTTTATTGGGTATCAACTAATAATTAAAAATTAAAAATGAAGAATTAAAAATGAACAACAGAAATGCCTTAGACCGTTTTTTAATTCTTAATTTTTAATTCCTAATTTTTAATTCTTAATTAACCACCATGTACGTACTTCACCCCTGGCACGGCGCACACTACGGAGATAAAGCTCCGCAGCTGGTTAATGGATTGATCGAGATACCCCAGGGCAGCCGGGCAAAATACGAGATCGATAAAAAGACCGGCCTGCTGAAACTCGACCGGGTCATTTATTCCTCTTTCCACTACCCCATCAACTACGGTTTCATTCCGCAAACACTGGGGCTGGATGGCGATCCCTTAGACATCCTGGTAATGTGCAGCGAAAGCATTGAGCCACTCTGCCTGGTAGAAGCAACCGTGATCGGCAATATGCAGATGATCGATACCGGCGTGGCCGATGATAAGATCATTGCCGTGGCGGCAAAAGACCCGGGGGTAAACTACATTACGCATGTGGATGAACTGCCCAAACATTTTATTGCCGTACTGAAGAATTACTTCGAACAATACAAAGTGCTGGAGAATAAAAAAGTGGAGATTGATGAATTCAATGACTTTATAAGCTGCTTCCTTATCCTGGAATTCATCAATCTCCACTTTT
>DAOQRQ010000470.1:0-2056 GCA_035355815.1 Ferruginibacter sp.
AGACTTAATGCAATGCCTTGTATAAAACCCCATACCAGGAAGTTAAGGGCAGCTCCATGCCAGGCGCCGGAAATAATAAAGGTGAGATTTAATGCGATCACGATCCCCCATTGCCCGTACTTACGGAAGCCGAAGGACAGTGGTGTATAGACATAATCAGTGAGCCATTTTATCAACGATATGTGCCAGCGCCTCCAGAACTCCGACATGGTAGTGGCAAAGAAGGGGCGGTTAAAGTTTGGAATAACATTAATGCCCATCACTTTTGCACAACCGATGGCTATTAATGAATAACCACCCAGGTCTCCATACACCCGGATCGGCTGCATCAGCGTTGCCAGCAACAAAGATGAACCTACGTGCTGATCGGCATTTTTAAATACGGCATCTATATATATGCTTAAGCGGTCGGCCAGCGCCAGTTTCATAAAATAACCCCAAAGCATCAGCTTCAGTCCGCTTACAACCATTTCATAACTGAACTGGAGTTTGCCTTTTAACTGATGGAACATATTGGAAGCCCTTTCGATAGGCC
Organism: Ferruginibacter sp.; assembly: GCA_035355815.1. Lineage (GTDB taxonomy): Bacteria > Bacteroidota > Bacteroidia > Chitinophagales > Chitinophagaceae > Ferruginibacter. Next base: position 536 of record DAOQRQ010000470.1, read on the forward strand.
CCGACATCACCACCGGGAAGAAAGACAGAAACAAGGCTACGATGCCAATATTCTTTTCTGCTTCCACTTCTTCATTATAAACATCAATAGTGTAGCCCAATGCCATGAACGTGTAAAAAGAGATCCCTACAGGCAGTAACAAACTTATATGCGGAAGGGGGAGCCGGAGGCCGGCCAGGTTCAGCAACCCATAGATCCCTTCATTCACAAAATTGAAATACTTGAAGAAGAATAGTGGCAATAGGGTAAGAACAATGGCCAATACCAGGTATACCCCTTTGCTTTTTTCGGATTTTGTACGGGCGATTAAATTAGTGAAAATGTAGGTCGTTAGCGTAACCCCGGCAAGCAACAGTGCGTATACCGGTTTTATATTGATATAAAAATAGTAGCTGGCTGCCAGCAGGAACATCCACCTGAATTTCTGGGGTAGTAAAAAGTATACAAGCAGTACAGCAGGGAAAAAAACAAGAAAATTAAAAGAAGTAAACACCATGCCAATTATAATTTAGAACTGATAATGGCTATCATGTCTCCCACGTTTGCCATTTTGTTCAGGTCTTTCAGTTTAAACTTAATTGCAAATTCGTTTTCCACTTCTGAAATAAGAAGCATATGGGATAATGAATCCCAGTTCTCTACATCCAATGCGCTGAGTTCTTCTGTTATCACCAGTGAATTATCGGCAAATACCTTTCTGAAAACGGGTGTAAGTCTGTTTACAATTTCTTCCTTTTGCATTTTAGTCGGTTTTTAATATTTTTTCCATTAGAAGCTTTTCGTTATACGGCAGGTAATCAAAGATCTCTTCATTACCTGATTTATATGATCCAACGATCTTAAACCCGTGCCGGAGCAGGATCTTGATCGAGAAAACGCTGTTTTTAAATATCTGGCATTGCACTTTCTTCAATTCCGGGTATTCTGCCAGGGCATTTTGTTCAATCCGTTCCATAAGCGCCGCATCCAGTCCTTTGCCCAGGTGTTCGTCCTTGATATGAAAGTATTCAAGCTGAAGGGTCATCGGCTCCCGGTCGATCAGCACATCTTTTACAATATGCGATTTTGTTTTCAGGTATTCGATACTTTCCTTTCCAAACGTATAGCTGATCAGGTTCGACTTCAGAATTCCTGATTGCATATTTTCATGAAAGCATTCAATCCATGCACCCGATCCGGAGACCGGCTTCCCTTCAAACTCGGTAACAATAAAACTGCTTAATGATAATTCACAACCATCAATCTCTTCTTCAAACATCTGTATGATCAGTTTTTTTGTCTCTTCCTCTGATTTATTAAACAGGGTGGTAAAGCTCAGCCTGTCGGACATTCCTTTTTCGGATGCGATCACCACATCCGCTAAAAAGGGGATATCAGCAGCTATTGCTTTCCTGATCAAATATTCATTCATATAGCAACATTTCGTACCGGCCGGTTTTGTCACGGGCCGGAAAAGTGATCGTTAACCGGTTACAGCAATCGTTGTCCGCCTACCTTACTTTCAATTAAATCAATCAGGCT
>DAOQRQ010000471.1:0-2005 GCA_035355815.1 Ferruginibacter sp.
AGAAAACCTCCTTCGCTGAAGCTACGGAGGTTAAAGCGGAGACGAAGGGATTCGAACCCTTGATAGAGTTTCCCCTATACACACTTTCCAGGCGTGCTCCTTCAACCACTCGGACACGTCTCCTTTTTATTGGGGGGCAAAAATACAGTATCGGTCCTTATAAGCCGAATATTTTTTGAGCATTCCTGCTTGTGATTGCAGCCACTTCTTCAACAGGCATGTTTTTTAGTTCAGCCAGTTTTTCAACCACGTATTTTAAATAACTGCTCTCATTACGCTTTCCCCTGAAGGGCACCGGGGTAAGGTATGGCGCATCTGTTTCCAAAACGATATGTTCCAGGTCAATGTTTGCAAGCACTTCTGCCAACCCTGATTTTTTATATGTAAGCACTCCCCCTATCCCAAGATAAAATCCCATATCGGTTATCTGCTTTGCATAGACATTACTGTCGCCAAAGCAATGAAAGATCCCTCTTACACCTTTATGGGCATGTTCTTTAACCACATCAATGGTTTCCTGCATGGCATTACGGGTATGTATCACGATCGGCAGGTCATATTTCAAAGACCATTCTATCTGCATCCGGAAGGCCGTGTATTGCTGTTCAGCAAAGGTCTTATCCCAGTAAAAATCAAGGCCGATCTCCCCCACTGCCGCAAATTTTCTTTTCGCAAGCCATTCTTTCACCAGGTTCAGTTCATCCACATAATTCTCTTTTACAGAACAGGGATGAAGTCCCATCATGGCAAAACATTTACCGGGATATGCCGCTTCAAGCCCCAGCATATTTTCTGTTTCACTGCTGTCGATGGCAGGCAGGTAAAATTTTTGTACCCCGGCATCATGGGCCCGTTGCATCACTTCCTTTATATCCTGCTTAAAACTGTTTACGTACAAATGACAATGGGTATCTATCAGCATGTTTATCCGTTGAGTTGCAAAAATGACTAAAATTAATTTAACGATTCCTTAAACCCATTTAACGGGTAACAGTCTTATACCAGTTCGCTTTATTCACCTTTATTAAATAAACTTTTATGAAAAAGATTATTCACCTCTCCACCTGGCTCCTGGCCTTTGGCCTTATCGGAGCTATCGCATTCACGGGCTGTAAAAAAGACGACAGCATCAGCCCGGTTACAGATAATTCACCTGCTGAAGAACTTGCCACGCAGGAAGCAACAGCCGATGAAGCTGAGTCAGATGCCCAATTTGACGATGTATTCAACATCACAGCAAGTATGAATACAAGCCAGGTTGGCGAAGACCTGGGTGTGGGCGCCAATGTTTCCGGCCTGTTTGAACTGGGTACCACTACCCCCACAAATCAAACCCGTTGCTTTACCATTACCGTAGTGCCTAACATTCCCCGTGTATTTCCAAAAACGGTTACCATCGATTTTGGAACCGGTTGCCTTTGCCGGGATGGAAAATACCGTAAAGGGAAAATAGTTTCTATTTACACCAACCCAATGGTGGTACCCGGTGCAAAAGTATCTACCACTTTTGTTGACTATTATGTTGACAGCTTTAAAGTAGAAGGCACGCACATTACCGAAAATACAAGTACCAGCAATATGCAGGGCTGGAAGATAATGGTTATTGATGGCAAGATCACCAACATCAATACAAACAGGTGGAGGAAATGGAATACGGTTAAGAATGTTTTGCAGATAGCTGGAAACGGAACTCCTCATTTTCCGCTGGATGATGTGTACAAGATAACAGGTAATGGCCATGGTTCTAACTCCGGTGGTCATAGCTGGTCGGCCCTGGTGGTTGAGCCCCTGATCAAAAAATTCGCCTGCCCATGGATCGTACAAGGCAAGGTAAGATTGATAAGAGATGGCCGGGAAGCATTGTTAGATTATGGAAATGGAACATGTGACAACATAGCGATCATTTACATCAATGGCGTACCGCATATTATTAGGCTCTAAAAAACAGGAAAAAAAATTGTTGCTTATTTAACAACAACAATGTACATTTATCCCAGTTTTCATA
>DAOQRQ010000472.1:0-1983 GCA_035355815.1 Ferruginibacter sp.
AGGATCACATAAACAATAATGTGTTGATCGGGATGGACAACCAGCCAAACTCCCAAACCGATGGCCAGGGCCAATACAGCGAGGTTCAGTATATTCTGACCTGTAAAACTCATGTCTTTCACTTTGCCATTCAACTTCCCCCAGGCGATCATACTTCCGGCAAAAGATACCGAACCAATGATGAGACCTAATACGATGATAACGATCTTGCCAGCATGACCTTCTGTGATACCCGTTAACGTTATCTCTGCCGACAGATGATTGAATTCTACCAATGAGATGAGTGCAGCACATGCGCCGCCCATTCCATTGAACAAACTAACCATTTCGGGCATGGCTGTCATTTTCACTTTTTTCGCTGCAAGGGTTCCAATGATGGCACCAATGAGCAACCCGCCGAAAATCCAGCCATAATTATGCAGGTGCTGACCGGTTTCATCATCGCGATACAGGAAAATAGTGGCCAGGATGGCAATGGTCATACCCAGCGCCGCCAATAAATTTCCTTTACGGGCCGATAACGGATGAGAAAGCATTTTCAGGCCAAGGATAAAAGTAACCGAGGCAAATAAATAACAGATGGTGAGAATATGTTCGCTCATAAATGGAAATTCTTCTGAATGATGTAACCCATCTTAAGACAGGAACTTTTATTACTTGATCTATTGTTTCTTTTTGCTTTTAAACATTTCGAGCATCCGGTCGGTCACCACAAAACCTCCTACTACGTTGAGTGTACCCAGGATCACCGCCAGGAAACCCAAAGCAAGCGCCAGGTAATTGTCAGCTTCGGCTTTCCCCATCACGATGATGGCCCCGATGATCACTACGCCATGAATGGCATTAGCGCCACTCATCAACGGAGTATGCAAAACACTTGGCACACGGCCGATCACTTCAATACCCACGAATATCATGAGGATAACGATATAGATTACCTGCTGATTGGCAGAAATCCATTGTAATATATTTTCCATAATCTGTTTTCTCGTTTATGCCGTTGAAAATTATTCCGCTACCCGATCAACGCTTTAATCCTTTCATTGGTAACAGCACCTGCATTGGCCACGCAGGTTCCCTTAACCAGGTCGTCTTCAAAATTCAGGTTCAGGTTTCCTTCCTTATCAATGATCAACTGTAAAAAGTTGATGATATTTTTTCCGAATAATTTGCTGGCATCACTGGGCATGGCTGCAGGCAATGCTGAATTACCTACGATGCTAACGCCATTGTACACAACTGTTTCATTATTCACCGTTAAGCTGGTATTACCACCGGTTGCCGCTGCCACATCAATGATCACGGAACCGCTTTTCATACCGCCGATCATTTCTTCAGTGATAAGAACGGGCGCTTTTTTACCCGGTATCTGTGCAGTGGTGATCACTACATCTGCCTTTACAACACTTTCTGCGATCTTCGCTTTTTGCCGTTGCATAAACTCTTCTGATTGCTCTACCGCATAACCGCCGGCGTTAGCTGCATCAGCTGCACCTTCCACTTCCACGAATTTTGCACCAAGGCTCATCACTTCTTCCTTTACAGCGGGCCTTGTGTCAAACACTTCTACTACGGCGCCAAGTCTTTTCGCAGTGGCAATGGCCTGTAAACCGGCCACGCCCGCTCCCAATATGAGTAATTTCGCGGGTGCTACGGTTCCTGCTGCGGTCATAAACATCGGGAAATATTTCGGATACAGGTTTGCCGCCAGCAGTACAGCTTTATAGCCGGTTATATTTCCCTGGCTGCTCAATACATCCATACTTTGTGCACGGGTAGTACGGGGCAACATGTCGATGCTGAAAACGGTAAACCCTTTTTCTGCCCATTGCTTAATGCGAGAAGCGAAGTATAAAGGTTGAAATAATCCGAAAACCACCTGTGCCTTACAGATAAGCATATCCGAATCTATAGGAGCATGGATACAACTAACCAGTGTAGAACGCTGAAGTACATCTTCCCTGGAAACAACCTGCGCTCCCG
>DAOQRQ010000473.1:0-1966 GCA_035355815.1 Ferruginibacter sp.
AGCTTTCCATTAGCAGCTGTGGTGGTTGCAAAGTCGGCAACAAAGGCCGGTTGCACTCCCGCAGGTATGGCAACAGCAATGGGATTTGTTCCCAACATTCGCTCTTTAGAAAACGTGGGTGCCACCAATGCCGATGCATTGGTCATGGACATGCCGATCATATCATTTTCCAAAGCCATCATGGCATGACAACCGGCAATACCGAAATGATTACTGTTGCGTACACTCACCCAACCCGTGCCCACCTGTTTTGCTTTATTGATGGCAACCTGCATGGCAAAGGGTGCAACCACCAAACCCAATCCCCTGTCGCCATCAATTACGGCTGTGGAAGGCGTTTCATGCACAATGGAAATTTTCGGAGCCGCATTCACCCGCTGCACTTCCCATAAGCGGATATAACCACTTAATCTCGCTACCCCATGACTATCCACCCCCCGCAGGTCGGCTGATAGTAATGATTGTGCTGCTGTAGTTGCATCGGCATCGGTGCAACCGATCTTGAGGAATATGTTCTTTGAAAAGTTGAATAGCTGATCGTAAGTGAAGGTTGTGCTCATGTGACAAAAATAGGCCTTAAATGAATTGCCTGCTTTTCATTAAAACGAGAAGCCGCTCAAGAATGAACGGCCCTCTCTTTTTTGCTCAACCTTACAGATATATATGAATGCGGATAACTAGTTGTCTTCTTTCATCATTTCCTGCCGCTTTGCCCTGAACTTCTCTTTCTGCTCATCGGTTAAAATGGCCTGGATAGCTTTCGCCTGCTCTTTCTGCAATTCTCTCAATTGTTTTTTCTTTTCGGCATCAGGCAGTTGACCGTTATTTTCAATGGCTTCCTTCTTTGTTTTATTTGCCTGGCGTATCTCTTTCAGTTTTATTTTCTGCTCCCGGCTGAGGTCCAGGTCCTTCAACAGGTCTTTGCGGTTTGCTTTGTCGATTTTTTTTACCGGCTGGTTACCGGCGACCGGGTCTGCAGACTTTGCCGGGGCAGGTTTTCGTTCTACCTGTGCAAAAGAGATGGTGGAAGAAAGAAGTAAGGCTAAGATCAATCCGGGGGCTTTCATCGTTGTAAATTTTCAGAAAGATAGATGGTTTGTAAACGAAGAAGTTTAATCAACCGTTATTTTGTTCATAAAAAAACCGGCCGCAGGGCGGCCGGTATAGTTTTTCAAATATGGTAATGCTGTTTTATCTTAAGAAAAGCAGTTCCCTGTATTTGGGCAGCAGCCAGAAGGCATCGTCTACCAGCAGTTCCAGTTTATCTACGTGGTAACGGATCACATCAAAGTATTTGCCCTTTACCCCATCGCAATAGGCAATGGCTTTTGCACGGGTATCCGTAATTTCGTTCACCTTCTTCCTTTCTTCGATCATCTTCTCCACGTTATCGCTGATCTCGTTGATATGGGTGCTGATGGCTTCCAGCACCTGTTTCTGGTTGGCATAGGCTTTCTCTCCCAGGCCCGCTTCTTTCAGCCCGGTAATGTTCTTGATCAGTACATTCTGGTATTTAATGGCAGAGGGAAGAATGAAAGTTGTAGCCAGGTCGCCCATCACCCTTGCTTCGATCTGTACTTTTTTGATGTATGCTTCCAGCATGATCTCATGACGGGCTTCCAACTCAACATGGGTGTATATCCCGTTACTTTCAAAAAGATGTTTTGACTTTTCTGTAACAAACGCATCCAGTGCCGGGGGCGTAGTTTTTACATTGGCCAGTCCACGCTTTGCAGCTTCTTTTTCCCATTCGTCGCTGTAACCATCCCCTTCAAACAAGATGGCTTTGCTGTCTACAATATATTTCTGTATCACCTGCATGATGGCCACTTCTTTCTTCTCACCTTTATCGATCAGGGTATCAACTTCTGTTTTGAAATTCTTCAGTGTTTCTGCCATGATGGTGTTAAGCACAGTCATCGGGCCGGCACAGTTTGCAGAAGAACCAACCGCACGGAATTCGAAT
>DAOQRQ010000474.1:0-1944 GCA_035355815.1 Ferruginibacter sp.
GTTCCAGGATGCGGATCAGCCTTTCTCTTATCGCTACCAGGTCAAGTTCTCCGGCACCCCCGTTGTAATCTGAACTATGACTTGTTTTTGTATAGGGGGGGTGATGGAAATAGGCAACCGTCCATTTTTTTGTATTGGCTGCAAGGTCTGCTTTCAGCCAGGTAGCCTGCGCACCGCTGGTATCATATAAATTAGTGGTGTTGCCATTATCCTTACCATAGGAGTCGAGCGAAATAAAATGAACATCGCCGATATTAAAGGAATAATAATTTTTTACTCCGGAAGGAACGCCACCGATCTCTCCCGCAGAAGGAACCGTGAAGTTTAAATGATAAGGCATACTCAAGGCAGGTGTAGAACCTGTATTGCCGGTATTGGCAGTATTATTACCATAATCGTGGTTGCCAGGCGCCGGGTACAGTTTGATATTCCGCAACAGGTCATTTTTATAAACATCAAAGAAATTGGTCTGGTACTCTGCATCAGTTCCTGAGTTATATGCATTATCTCCCAGCAAGATCATGGCATCCACATCATTGGCACCGATATAATTCAGGAACGTGTTTTTTACATTGGCCTGGTTTGCAGAATTATTGCCGCAATCGCCGATAGCCAGGAACCTGAGCTTACGTGTGGTATTGGACAGTGGCAGCGTTAAAAAATAATTGGTATTGGTTGCCTGTAGTGTTTGTGTGGTACTGCCAATGGTATACCAGTATTTTGTATCGGCTGTTAACCCGTTTATATAAACGATATGTTCGGTGGTTAATGCAGTACTGTCAACCGTATTTGTATACGTTCCAAAGCTGGTGCCCCAGGTTACTCTTGAATTGGTAGGCACATCCGTTCTCCAGCGAAATGCAATACTTGTTTGATTGCCCATTTGTAAATACGGGCCACGGGAAAGAGCTGCGGTAATGGATGTAAGCCCTGTCAATTCCATATCGAAAAAAAGGTCGCTGCTGGTTAACGAATTCTGATGAATTTCAACAGCAATGATATTATTGCCGGAATTAAACATAGCAGAGGAGATGATAGCCGTATAAATATCGGCGCCGTTATTGGCAATGGCTGCTGTTGCCAGGGTTGCATAGGCCGGGTTGGCTGCAATATTATTCCGGAATGCTTCTACTCCGTTCACCCAGATCACAATGCCGTCATCAAATTTTGCTCTTATCCTGAATCCGGCATAAATAGCGGGGTTGGCGATATTAATTGTTTTTCTGAAATACAGGGTAGGATACCTGGCTCCTGCTGGTCCGCCACCTCCTGCTGTATTGTTCTCCGGTATAGCAGTATTTCTTACGGGCGGGTTGGCGCCAAAGCCCAATGCAGAATTACCCGTAAGCCATCCTGGTTCAGCATAAGCAAGATTCTTCCATGCCACGGCATTAAGGTTGGTGCCTCCTCCTTTGTATTTCCATGCCGGTGCGCCGGCCAGGTTCTGACCAAATGCAATTAATACATCGTCTGCGGTTGCCTGCCGGCTGAATGAAAGGAATAGTAATACAAGTAAGAAAGAGTAAAGGCTTCTCATGCTGATAGGTTAATTGGGTATATGTTGCATAATAATGTCACTTTACAATACGCTTTTTAAACAAAAATATTGTAGAAAAACAGCTCAAATATTGTAGAAAACCGGCACAAAATGCAAGGTAAAGCCATAAACCCGTTCCGGGAACTGTTTAGAATAAAAAAAAACTGAAAAACGGGCAGATCCGGGGTTTTAGAAAGCCTCCAGAGCCCTTAAGGATGCAAGACTGAAGACTTGCTTAATGCCGTATCGGTAAGGGTTTTTAAGAAAGCGATGATATCCTGCTGTTCGGCCCTGGTAAGGTTGAGCTTTTCAAAGGGCAGGGTTTGGTTCGGGGGAGCAATATGTAATCCTTTGCCGCCACCGTTATTGTAAAAATCCAGCACATCCTCCAGGGTTTTAAACACCCC
>DAOQRQ010000475.1:0-1903 GCA_035355815.1 Ferruginibacter sp.
ATTGGCATCATAAGGTGCCCCGTCGAAAAGATTTCCATAATCACCTGTCTCGGGGTGTGCAAGCATGCAAAATCCATTTGCATAGGATCTTACGATGGGCCAGAAACTGGCAAAGTCTCCTTTGGCACAATACACATCGTAATTATTGGAAGGCCCCCATCCGCCGCTGCCGCTTTCCCAGCCGATCAATTGGGGCACCCCATACGCAAGTACATGGCCGCCCTGGCTAATGGTACCCCATTCCATGCCGAACATGGCCACAAATGTTCCGTCGTTATTAGCGGTATCTGCCTGGTAAAGGCTCATGGGAAAATGCCCCACATGCATACCGGGATTGTTAGTAGACGTGTAATGATTGTGTTCGGCCACTCCCAGGTAATCCATGTGATAACTGGATTTGGCAAAATAATAAGCCTGGCCGGGATTTTTGTAGCCGGTAGTTGCACTGTCTTTGTTCCCGTCGGAATAAGCGGTATGCGAATGCATGTTGCCAAAATAGAAATTGTACTGGCAAAACACCGTGATACTGCTCAATAATGGTATGATGATAAAAAGGCGCCGCATAGCAACCGACAAAATTAATTTTTTTAACCTAAACGTCTAATAAAACGGGAAAAGTATTAACCAATTGATGAAAGATCATAATATAGAAAAGCAACGACACTGTAAATGAAAGGAACCGGTCAGAACCGGTTCCTTTGTTGGGTTACTAGGATTCGAACCTAGACAAACAGAATCAAAATCTGTTGTGCTACCTTTACACCATAACCCAGCGCAAAATCGGCTGCAAAAATAAGGTTTCAACCCTTTTCAGCCAAAAGGAATTTGAATGACAATATCCGCCGGTTTGAACCACATAGAAAGATAGGCCACCCAGGTGTTCAATAAAAAAGCCCTCCTTCGCTGAAGCTATGGAGGGTTAAGTTGGGACACTAGGTTTCGAACCCAGACAGACAGAATCAGAATCTGTAGTGCTACCGTTACACCATGTCCCAGTTGGGGGACGCAAAATTAACGTCAGAGAAAAAAAATACCAAAAGAAATTTAAGGGGGAGGAAGTAAAATACTGAACAAGGAACAGGGAATTTCGAATTATGAAGTATTGCATTCCGATCCTTGTTCAATATTCTTTGTTTCTTGTTCAGCACTCATTAGTCTTGTTCATCATTCCTTCTCTTCTCTTGCCTTCAGTTCCTTTATCTTATCCAGCGCCCCGGCCACCACATCACACATAATGGTATATAAGGCACCGGGTACCTGGTTGGCATAGATATATTCCAGTGCTTCATTCTCATTGGCAATGGTAAGGGTTGGCACATGCGGGTTCACCTTATCGATGCCCTGCTTCAGCAACCCGATGATCTCATCGGCCGTGCGGCCACGTAAATTCTTATCACAGCGGATGATGATCTGGTCGAAGTATTGGGCAGAGATCTCACCCAGTTCCATGATGTCTTCATCCCTGCGGTCGCCAGTGCCGCTGATCACACCCACCTTGGTTTTGTAATCGAGCTTGCTTACAAAATCGCAGAGCAGTTTTAAACCATGCGGGTTGTGGGCAAAGTCGGCCAGGAACGTAATGTTTTTGAAATGGAAGAAATTCAAACGGCCGGGTGTTAATGCTTCACCGGGCATGAAAGTGAGCAGGCCGAGTTTTATATCGTCAATGGTAATGTCACGATATAAATAAGTAGCCAGTACTGCAGGTAAACAGTTGGCAATATTATGTACGGCTTTTCCTCCGTAGGTAAGCGGAATATCTTTTGCCGCCATCACCCGTATCTTCCAGTTGCCTTTCATGATGGTGACAAAGCCATTTTCATAAACGGATGCCAAGCCGCCGGCAGCACAATGTTCTTTTATCCTCGGATTATTCTCATCCATGCTGAATAACCCGATGTTG
>DAOQRQ010000476.1:0-1902 GCA_035355815.1 Ferruginibacter sp.
CCTGGTAGCCGTGGTACTATGGTATTTTGAAGTGCATAATAAACCATTGGGAAGCACTGCCCAGGTGCTGCCGCTTCCCTGGCTGGAAGGAACCCTGGTGATACTCGGGTATGGCGCCATTATCGTTAATACACTCTTCCTGCTTCTCTGTTTTATTTTCACCGCTTTTAAAGTGAGTATCAAAATACCCCGGTGGATCATTATCTTTAATATCGTGATCTTCTGCTGCCAGGTTTATTTTCATTTCTTTCTTAAACAGATGTGATGATACACAACATTCTTAAAGATAAAAGCACCCGGCTCTTTATCATTTTATCGGCCATATTCATCACCAATGCATTGATCGCAGAAGTGATCGGGGTGAAGATTTTCTCCCTGGAAAAAACATTCGGGCTTACTCCCTGGCAATTCGGGCTGTTTGGCGAACAGGTTTCGCCTTTTACCCTAACCGCCGGTGTGTTGCTTTGGCCCGTGGTGTTTATCATGACCGATATAATAAATGAGTACTACGGAGTAAAGGGAGTGCGGTTCCTTTCGTATATGACCGCTGGGCTGATCGCTTTTGCCTTCCTTATTTATTTCGCTGCCATACGCCTGGCGCCGGTAGACTGGTGGGTGGGAAGTAATACGGCCAAGGGTGAAGACAATATGCAGACCGCTTACCACAGCATTCTGGGGCAGAGCAACTGGATCATCGTTGGTTCGCTGCTGGCATTCATTGTAGGCCAGTTGGTGGATGTAACCAGTTTTCATGGCATAAAAAAGATAACCGGGGAAAAGAAAATATGGCTGAGGGCCACGGGCTCTACACTTATTTCGCAGCTGATCGACAGCTTCATCGTGATCTTCATTGCCTTTAAGGTAGGGGCCGACTGGAGCTGGGCAAAAGTACTTGCCATCAGCTTCAGCAATTATATCTATAAATTCATAATGGCATTGGTGCTTACGCCGGTCATCTATCTTGTTCATGCCTGGATAGAAAAATACCTGGGTAAGAACCTGGCGGGTGAAATGAAAGAAGCGGCAATGAAAGGGAAGGGGTGATATGTTGATCCGTTAATTGGTTAATCCGGTATCCGTTAATTCGTGTATTGAGTTTGCCGAAGTATTAGGGGCTATTTACCTTTATCAAAATTTTTATTGATCCATACCACGGCTTTCCGTACGTAATATTCAGGATCGTTCTCTAAAGGCTTTACCAGTTTTTTTATTTCGGCATGAAGGGAAGGTTCCCTCGTGTACCATTCCACTAAAACAAGGCTCAACCTGCGCTCCCAGAAATTTTTTGAGGAGTTGTACTTCTTTGCCAGCGCAAAGATCTCTTTCTGATGTGTTTTAAGGATGGGTTTCAATCCCTGCATGCCCATGGCATCACAAACGGCCCAGTTATCGATACCCGGTGCAAAGTATTGAATGAGTTGTAATGACCTGGCTGCATCTTTTTTTGCCACAGCGCCCAGTATCTTTACCGCCAGTATCTTTTCTTCGTAAGCGCCGGCATCCCATAATTCTTTCACCAGTTCAAACCCGCCGGATTTAAATTGCTTTGCCAGTTCGTTCAATACCGGCATCCGTACCCCATACATTTTTGAACGTACTCCCGGTACAAAATTCTCCTGCGCTGCCAATGCGGCTTTATGGCTGTTTGCGGCCAGTATTTTTTGAATGGCTTTTAATTCATTGCTCATATTTGCTTTCTTTAAAGGACTTTCGGTGTTAATAAATTACCGCAAAGACGCTGAGGCGCTAAGCAATACCAGGTTCTCTCCATCTTTGCGTCTTCGTGTCTTTGCGGTTGACCTTTTATATGTTCAAAATACTTGTTCTTATGTTATGCCTTTTGCAAATGGCTGCTGCTCTTTCTTTTAATTCTTCCTGGTATTGCTTTGGCGGAAAAGGATA
>DAOQRQ010000477.1:0-1868 GCA_035355815.1 Ferruginibacter sp.
TATCCAGTTCTTTAGAATTGACTCCGCCCCGCATCATCTTTGCATCGTTCAGCTGTGCATAAATATCCAGCAGGGGATCAACGGTATGTTTGGATGCTTTGGCATAATAGTCGGATGCCTTATCATAAGCGCCACTCATTTCATAAAGCTGTGCCAGCAAAAATTCCCAGCGGGCCCTGTCTTGTTTGTTATCGGCATTGCTCAGTGCTTTTTCCAGGTGAACCGCAGCGCTGTCGTAAATAGCCTGTTTGTAAAACCAGTAAGACGTTACTTCGTGCAGGTCGTTCTGCAAACGCTTTGGAAGATTGGGGTCGTTCTGTAATGTGTTGATGAGTCCTCCCGATTCAGCGATATCGCCCTGTTCTATCATGGTACGGGTGAGCCATATCAATGCATCGTTGCGGCTGGGTGGCAGGGCGGTAACCTTCTGCAGTATGTTTCGTTTTTCTTTATTGGCAATGGAGATCTTATAACCGCTGGCGGCAGAGTTGGTGCCTACAATACGGTCATCGTTGTCATTCTTTCTTTTGCGGGGAAACAGATTGTAATTGATGAACTGGAAGGTCATCAGTGCCGAATCAAGATCGTTGCGCAGGAAATAAGCTTTACCGATCAGCATGTACATGTTATCGATCCAGTCGTTGCGAAGGTCGTGCAGCAGGATGCCGGCGGTACTGGTATAGATCACCGAATCCAGTTCGCTCTTTTGTGCCGATGTATTTTCCAATGTGTACGGGTAAAAACGAAGCAGGCCGGAATAGTCTTCCTTCTGCGACATCTTGGCTCTTTCCAGAACCATATTTACCCGGTTATTGGCATTGAAGTAGTAATTGTAATGGGTGATATTGTTCTGGTAAAAGTTACGTACCACTGTAAATTTCTTATCGGCCGTTTTCTCGGAACCCAGTTTCCTGTTCTCGTATTTCTCCGGTTTTTTTTCCTTGCCGAAAGGATCAAAGGTCCAGGTAGGCTGAGCCATGGCCAGTGCAGGAAATAAAACTAATAATGAAAATATGAGAAACGTATCGGTCGTTTTCTTCAGCATGAATCAAAAGGTTGAATAGCAGGGCTAAATATCGGTCTTTTTTGGTAAATAACAGGGATATGTATACCTCTTTACCATACTTTAATGATTTTTTATAATGGATAGTAAAAACACCGGGAAAGAATCTGCATAAATAACTCAATTGCAGGTTTTAAATTGCTTTTTCGGCTTCATTTCTTAATTTTAAGCCTCAACAGGAAATTATGGCAAAACTGCAAGCCGACAGCACCCTGAAACGCCTCAGAAACAGGTACCAGCTGGTGGTAATGAATGAAGACACTTACGAAGAAGTGGTGAAATTTAAGCTGAGCCGGTTGAGTGTATATATGTTTTTGAGCACGGTTTTCGTTGTATTGGTGGGATTGATCATTGCCCTGCTGGTTTTTACGCCGCTTAAGTACTACCTGCCCGGAGCAGGATATGGCGATGCCCGGCAAATGAGGGAGTACCGGATGCTGCAGATGAGGACCGATTCGATAGAGAAAGAAGTGAAGTACCGGGAGCAGTATTTCAACGACCTGAAAAAAGTGCTGCAGGGAAATATGCCGGTGCCCGATACCCATAAACTGGTTTTACCCAACGTAGAGAAAAGTATAGAGTAGTTCTATTAATAATTCAAATATCAACTAAAAACCAATTTTATGTTCAATTCCAGATCCAGGTCAGCTGACGAAGCGGCCTCACATACCAGTACGCTGGTTGGTGCAGGCACAACCATCACCGGCAATATTGAAAGCCATGGCGACATCCGCATTGATGGTGTATTAAAAGGAAATCTCAAAGCAAAGGCTAAGGTCATCATTGGCACCGATGGGGTGGTGGA
>DAOQRQ010000478.1:0-1841 GCA_035355815.1 Ferruginibacter sp.
GGTAACTCATCAACTGCTACTGCAACCCTTACCCTGTATTTTACGCAACAGGATTTTGATAATTACAATGCAGCCAATGGTGCCGACCCCGACCTGCCTGCCAACCCGGCCGATGCTGCCGGCAAAGCAAACCTGCTGGTAACGCAGTACCATGGTACCGGTACAGCACCCG
Organism: Ferruginibacter sp.; assembly: GCA_035355815.1. Classification (GTDB taxonomy): domain Bacteria; phylum Bacteroidota; class Bacteroidia; order Chitinophagales; family Chitinophagaceae; genus Ferruginibacter. The sequence continues at coordinate 173 of DAOQRQ010000478.1, forward strand.
GTAATTATTCAGGAAGTATTGAACTCATAGATCCGGATGATGCCGGCATTATCTGGAATGCAACAACAAGTTTGTGGGAACTGAGTTTTGCGGTAACGGGATTCAGTGGATTTTATATCAGCGGCACTTATATCGTTTTGCCGCTCAGGCTGCTTTCTTTCAATTATCATCTGCAGGAGCAATGGAAAGTTTTGTTGAAATGGAATGTAGCAGAACAACAGGGCATAAGAAACTATATTGTTGAACAAAGTGGGGATGCTGTTAACTATTTGGCCATTGGCAATATTGCCGCTAATAGCGAAGCTGTTTTTACGTACCAGTATAGAGATGATAACCCGGCTAAGGGAATGAATTATTACCGCCTGAAGATCGCAGCGGATAACGGCATCAGCTACAGTCCTGTGCTGGCAGTGGATCTTTCTGCAAAGAGTAAAGGAATTGCCGTGTACCCCATTCCTGTAAAAGACGAACTGACGATCCGTATAACCAACAACAGGTTGCTGAATACCGAAGTTCAGTTGTTAAGTTCAGAAGGGCGCCTGCTGCAAAAAATAAAATTGCAGGAGCTGGTACAAAATGTTCCTGTTGATCATTTACCCACAGGAATATACTTCCTTAAAACCATAAATGGCGATATGTATAAGATCGTTAAACAATGATCCCCGGTTTTTTGCTGAATAGTAAAGCCCCGGATGATATCCAGGGCTTTAGTTTTTCAAATACTGCTTAGTTACGCTGTAAAAACATAGGCACATTTATTTTCCTGGGCACGTCCCAGGGCCCATACGCCTGAAGGCACCACGGTAACACCCGGTAATAAACCCGACTCCCAGTCTTTCTTCACTGTTGCCGGATCCATATTGAATTTTTCTGCGTAGGCGGCGCTGTTAACGGTGATGGCTGCATTGCATACCACAAACTGCACACCGCTTTCCTGCAGTTCATTGATGCCGATGGCCACTTCGCCAATGCCGGGCAGTTTATAGGTTCCTTTTGCCGGTTTCCAGAAGGGGTTACGGGTAAGTGGTTTTTGATTGGTTTGAACGTTGAAGAATTCAGCGAAATTATATTTCTCCCAAAGCCTGTCTTCAAAGGCATAGGGAATACCGGAATGTCTTAATACCACCACTACGTTATTATCTTTTTCGGGGGTGCCGGTAGCCATATTGGTGAGCAGGAAAACCCTCGACCAGGCAAAGGGGAAGATGCCAACGGCTTTGGGCACATCATACACGATGCGGTGTTTGCCTTTTAGATTTCTAAAAACATCTTCGGCATCATTCAGTTCGGTACCGGATAATAAGGGACTTGCCTTGAGCGGCTGAAGCGAACCTGTGAGTGTAGCGAGACCTATTGCTGCAGCTCCTGTTGCAATATTGCCTATAAAACCGCGACGGCTGGTTTGATCTTTTGTATTTGCTTTCATAATTATGAGTTTAAGTTTGAAAGCAAGATATGCTGCGTAAGAAACCAGGCAGCGAGCCGTTTACCAAACGGCGGAAGATTTCTTTCCATCGGGGAAAGGCAGATACTTAATGGCTACAGGGACTAATGGTTTTTGAAAAGCCTGTACGGACTGCCTTCCGGTAAAGACAGCGAAGAAGATAGAACCGGCGGGAATGCATCAGCCACCCATTGTCTTCAATGCCTGGTAAACCAGGAAGGCCGG
>DAOQRQ010000479.1:0-1741 GCA_035355815.1 Ferruginibacter sp.
GAAGCAAGAAAGGAAGTGGAGAAGAGCAAAGCAGAGATCAACAAAATAGATATGGACAAAATAATGAGTGAAGCAAAGGAAAGTATCAATGAAGCAAAAGAAGAACTGAAGCAGACAAAAGAACTGATCACAGAGCTGGAAAAAGACGGCCTGGTTAATACAAAGAATGGATTTGAACTGGAGTACAAAGACAAGTCGCTTTATATTGATGGCAAGAAACAATCAGCAGAAGTAACTGATAGATACAGGAAGTATTTTAAGAAGGATCATTTTAAGATCACTATTGAGAAAGAATAACAAGAGAGGTATACTAAAAAGCGTCCCGGAGAAATTACCGGGACGCTTTTTATTTCAATGAGGTCAAAACTTGGGACATAAAGAGCGCCTGTCCACATTTTCAGGATAGAATCCTTTTTTAATGATGCTTAATTCGCTGGCCCCCCGGTAGCCATTAAACTTACTGAGGCCCGACAGGGTTACATCGTAGCTGAATGCAAACTGTATCTTACGCAGTTCAAAGCCAACCATGGGAACAATGGCATCGCCCAGGCGGTAATACAACCCGGCGATCAACTGTTTTTCGCCGTATTCACCCAGGTTATAGTTTCCGTTTATTCCCAATACCAGTTCGGTGGCCCTTGCCTGCATAGAGAAATAGGCATTGGGGTTTACGATCAGCCGGTCGTTCACTTTAAAAATGCCGTTCACAAAAGCGGTATGACGCATGGGTATCCGGCCGTTGTTGGTATTATCGCTAAAGAACGTTTCTTTTGGGCGGTTCACATGCTGTATGGAATACCCGGCATTTACGTACACATTTTCCTGCGGAAAATATGCATAGTTCATGCCTGCGTGCACATCCAAGTAACTTACATTATTATTGGTAAGCACCACAGAAGTAGGTAATGTATTGTCGAAGAACTTGCCATCAAACTGGTCGGGAAATTTCAAACGGGTTTGATCAATACTTTTATTGGCCCAGCCGATATTGAACCCGGCCGATAACAGGCTGCTCAATCCCAGCATCTGGTGATAGGCCAGTGATCCGTAAATTTTTGTGCTTGTCAAACTTCCTGATCCCGCTTTGTCGTTAAGTATTACAGCTCCCAGTCCCAGCCAGCCATTCTCCAGCCTGTTGCGCATCAATTGAAAATCGGCAAAAGCGCTTATGGTCTTATAAGGAGCAGACATGATGGAACTCCATTGATTGCGGTAATGAGCGCCGATGCGGAAATCGGCATCGGGAATAAAACCGGTATTGGCCGGATTGGTGGTGAGCGGTGTATTGAAGAACTGCGAAAAATGCAGGTCCTGCGCTGTACCAGGAATTACGGCCAGTATATTAAAAACAAGAAGTAGTAATATGGTTGAACGTCGTTTCATTTTCTTTTGTTTTCATTTATTCACATTGGGTCTGTACGTTTATCTTAAAAGGGTTATATCACCGGTTTTACGCAATTTGGTTCCGTCGGTAAATTCGGCGTCAAGCGTGTAAGTATATACATCCATTGCCTGTACCTGTCCCCGGAATGTTCCATCCCATCCCTGGGTTCTGTCGGAAGTGGAGAATACCACCTGGCCCCAGCGGTTATATATCTTCCAGCTCATTTTACCGATACCAAATCCTTCTACTTTCACAATACCGTTCTTGCCAAACCTGCCGGGTGTGAATGCATTGGGTACATCCAGCAATGGTTTGATGATGATGGGTACATCCAGTGTTATACTATCCACGCAATCG
>DAOQRQ010000480.1:0-1711 GCA_035355815.1 Ferruginibacter sp.
CAGCACGCTTTTTACCAGCTTATACACCAGGGCACCCAGGTGATCCCCTGTGATTTTATTGCACCGGCCGTCAGCCATAATGCAACAGGCGATCATCATCAAAAACTATTGAGTAACTTCTTTGCACAAACAGAAGCATTGATGAACGGCACTGATCATGAAAACCCGTACAGGATATTTGAAGGCAACCGGCCCACCAATTCTTTTTTAATAAAGCAGATAACCCCGTTCACACTCGGACAACTGATCGCCCTCTATGAGCATAAGATATTTGTACAGGGTGTTATCTGGAATATTTACAGCTTCGATCAATGGGGGGTGGAACTGGGTAAAGTGCTCGCCAATAAAATACTGCCCGAGCTGAATACCGATGCGGTCGTTGATAGCCACGACAGTTCTACCAACGGGCTGATCAATGCTTTTAAAAAAATGGCCTGATGGGTCAATACCTGGGTAGCGAATAAAGTTGTGTTTCACCGGCAGGTATCTTGTAGGAGCATACCTTCCCTGCCAGCTTTAATTTGATGACGATATTTTTGCAGCCGGCGGGATCCTGCGGTTTATCAATCACCGGCTGCAATTCAAGTTTCCAGAATGTATATCCTTTTTTTGCTTTGATCACAATTTCCTTTTCATTGTCGAAGGCTTTACCAACGGTAACCGTATTATTATCTGCTTTTTCAACGGTTGCAGTAAATGCAATGTTATTGTAGTAAACCGTTTCTATTACCGGTTTGTTCATCCCCTTCCAGTCTAAATAAATAAACCGGCTTACCTGCGGAACCGGCGGAATCCGGTTGCCATTATCATCCACCATCTGTGTTCCGGGAATGGAAACGGTGAACCAGGCATAGGCTTTATTCAGGTTGCATTTAACCTGGGCCTCTGCTGCAATGATGCAGGCAACCAATACCATTGTAGAAAGCATTTTTTTCACCGGCACAATGTACAATAAAAAATCCTCCCGGTATGGGAGGATCTTTTGCAATTAGGTTTGGTGTTTGGTTTACCACTTATCTACTTCCTCAGTACTCCCGTTATCAGCGGAGATGTTGGTAGCTTCCTGTGGACTATCCGGGGTATCTGTTTTTTCTGCCATTACTTCTTCCACCTTTGCTGCAGCAACCGCTACCGGCTCAGCAACAGATGCGGATGGGGCCGTTTGACCTTCTTCTCCTTCATAAGGAGTATCGTGGTTAAAGGCATCAAAATCGAAGTCGGGCATTAATTCTGTTTTTACATAATCAACAGCTTCTCCCAGTCCTTTAATGAATTTGTTGAAATCTTCTTTGTATAAAAAGATCTTATGACGGTCGTACCCGTCTGAATCAAACCGCTTACGGCTTTCGGTAATGGTCAGGTAATAATCATTGCCACGGGTTTCCCTTACATCAAAAAAGTAAGTTCTGCGTTTCCCGGCCCTGATCCGTTTGCTGTATACACTGTCCTGTTTTTTTTCGTTGTTCTCGTACGCCACTGTTTTAGGTTTTAATTTTTAACGATGCCCTGTTTTGGGATGAGCAAAGATAGAATTGTTTTCCATTCTGCAAAATATAACTGAATGCTTTTCCAGTCGTCTTTTTGTGTACGGGCTGCCCTGGCAATCCGTATAAAGTTTCCGGCCTCAGGCGCCCTGGTCTTCCCTGTCCTGCTCCTGTTGCCGGGCATACATGTCGGCATAATAGCCTTTCATTTCCAGCAGCTGGCTGTG
>DAOQRQ010000481.1:0-1677 GCA_035355815.1 Ferruginibacter sp.
TGAGTGGTGGTGTGGAAGCCAACGCCATGCAGAAGCCAAAACAATTCTTTGGTGCAGCACGTAAGATAGAGAACGGCGGATCATTAACGATACTGGCTACCGCACTTGTTGATACCGGAAGTAAAATGGATGAAGTGATCTTTGAAGAATTCAAGGGAACCGGTAATATGGAATTGCAGCTGGACCGTAAACTGTCTAACAGGAGGATCTATCCTGCCATCGATATCGTTGCCTCTTCTACAAGGCGTGACGACCTGTTGCTCGACAAAGATACCTTCCAGCGTATGTGGGTATTGCGTAAACATATTGCCGATATGAACAGCGAAGAAGCCATTAACCTGTTACTGAAGAATATGAAAGGAACAAAGGATAATGCAGAGTTCCTGATCAGTATGAACGGGTAAACAAGTAAGAATTAACAATTAAAAATTATGAATGAGCTGCTGTTGGGCGGCTCTTTTCTTTACGACCGATGAAATCTGACAGGCGGAATTTTTAATTTTTAATTCATAATTTTTAATTTTCGTTGTTGTGGCGATACAGAAATTAACCATAGAAGAATTTTTAAAACTTGCTAAAGAACACCCGGTTCTTGATGTACGCAGTCCCGGTGAATACAGTCATGCACATATTCCCGGAGCACACAGCCTGCCCTTATTTACCGATGAAGAAAGAAAAGTGGTGGGTACTGCCTACAAACAACAAAGCCGGGAAGCAGCCATAAAAACCGGGCTGGATTATTTTGGCGTGAAGATGAAGAAGATGGTGGAAGAAACAGAAAAAATAGTTTGTAGTTTGAAGTTTGTGGTTGAGAATACGCCGCTGCAAGAGCCCCTAACTACAAACCCCAAACCGCAAACCTCAAACATAGTTCTCGTTCACTGCTGGCGTGGCGGTATGCGCAGCGCCGGCGTAGCCTGGCTGCTGGATCTTTATGGCTTTAAAGTATATACATTGGTTGGCGGTTATAAAGCCTATCGCAAATGGGTGCTGGCGCAGTTTGAAAAAGAGTACAACTTTAAAATAATCGGGGGCTATACCGGCAGCGGAAAAACATTAGTGGTTCATGAACTGATCAAACAAAACAAAACGGTGATCGACCTGGAAGACCTGGCCAATCATAAAGGCTCGGCATTTGGAGCGATCAAAGACAAACCGCAGCCCATGCAGGAGATGTTTGAGAATAGCCTGGCAAAAGCGCTGGTCGATGTTCGTGGTTCGTTGACCGGGGAGAATGACCCATCAAAGCCCAACGATCAACGATCAACGGCTATCTACCTCGAAGACGAAAGCCAGCGCATCGGCAACCTGCAGATACCCATGCCGCTTTGGTATACCATGCGAAGATCACCGGTCATCTTCTTAGACATTCCCTTTAAAGAACGGCTGGATTATATCACCGAAGAATATGGCAAGATGGGTAAAGAACAGGTAGCCGAAGCCATATTACGCATACAAAAAAGGCTGGGTGGACTGGAGACCAAAAATGCCCTCTGTTACCTGGAGGAGGGTAAATTGAAGGATTGTTTCGGCATTTTGCTCCATTATTACGATAAATGGTACAGTAAAGGGTTAAATAACAGGGAAAATCTTGCCTCCCTGTTAAATAAAATACCCTGTAAGGGCGTTGATACAAAAACCAATGTCCAAAAACTGTTGTCATGCAAAACCGTAAGC
>DAOQRQ010000482.1:0-1648 GCA_035355815.1 Ferruginibacter sp.
AATTAATTGTATTCCCTGGTCGGTAAGATCTACCTGGTTATTTTTTTCATCAATGTAGAAGAACAACTCCGCATCCACCTTGGGCATTTCTTTTTGCTGATCGGCTAAATAATAGTTTTCGCTTTTCTGCAACTTCACCCGGTTGCCGGATTCACTTAAGAATTTAATCAATGCGCTGTTCTTGGGTAAACCACGGTGCGCCCTCATCAGTGCCAGGCCGCCGTCTTTGGGATCATCATTTCCTTCGGTGATCTTTTTCTTTGCTTCTATCAGGAACTGGTTAACAGCCTTACGCTGGGCTTCCACCAGTTTCTCGATCCTTGGTTTCAGGTCGAAGAACTGCTGGGTGTTATCGCTGTGACCAACCGGCCCGCTTATGATCAACGGCGTACGGGCATCATCGATCAATACACTGTCCACTTCATCCACCATGGCAAAATGGTGTTTGCGCTGTACCATTTCCTGGGGCGTATGCACCATGTTATCCCTTAAATAATCAAAACCAAATTCGTTATTGGTGCCGTAAACAATATCGGCATTGTAGGCATGGCGGCGGGCATCGCCATTGGGTTCGTGCTTGTCGATACAATCAACCCGCAATCCTAAAAATTCAAAGATGGGGCCGTTCCATTCACTATCCCTTTTGGCCAGGTAGTCGTTCACAGTAACAATGTGAACGCCTTCGCCCGACAATGCATTTAAATACGCCGGCAAGGTACTCACCAGTGTTTTACCTTCACCCGTTGCCATCTCCGCAATTTTACCGGAGTGCAGAACCGCACCACCGATCAGCTGCACATCGTAGTGCACCATGTTCCAGGTAACCTGTCCGCCGGCAGCGGTCCAGGTGTTTTTATAAATGGCCTTATCGCCTTGTATGATGACATTGTCTTTTTTAACAGAGAGGGTTCTGTCAAGCTCAGTAGCCGTACATTCCAGTGTTGCATTTTCTGAAAAACGACGGCTGGTTTCTTTTACGGTGGCAAATGCTTCGGGCAGCAGTTCAAGCAATATCACTTCCAGTTGCTTGTCTTTTTCTTTTTTCAGCTCATCAACCTCTTTGTAAAAATTATCCCTGCCGTTGATGTCTCCGATCGGTAATTCTTCTGCCGCTTTTTGTTTACCGGCTATTTCATTATTGATCGCTTCCAGGTGTTTGGCAATGCGCTGTTTGAATTCGCTGGTCTTATTCCGCAGTTCGTCATTGCTGAGCGATTTGTACTGTGCAAAGAACTGGTTTACCTTTTCAACCTGGGGAAGAATCTTCTTTACGTCCTTTTCGCTTTTATTGCCACCAAAAAGTTTTGAGATTGCGCCGATCATAAATTCAGTGTTATTGGGTATTGCTTAAATACGTTATTATAAAGACCATTGTATTGTCAAATATGGTGCTGAAAACAATTTCGAGTCATATTGACAGAAACACCCCGGTTTAATCAGGGGGCGACAAAGATAGTAAATGTTTAGGGCTTGAATTTCATTGAAAGAAAGAAGGCAAAACCAGTTTTCCAGGCTTTAATCTTTTGTTAACTAACCTTTTAGCCAACGGCGGTATAAACAGCAAAAGCTAATCATGAAAAGAAAAAGAAACCCCGTTTTAACCGGTCTTATTTTATCGGCCATCCTCTTAACCGCCTGCAGCAGCAAC
>DAOQRQ010000483.1:0-1431 GCA_035355815.1 Ferruginibacter sp.
TATGAGTTCCGGATTTCCACCAGTTACGCCGGCCGTTTGATTGGGTTGCTGCAATGCATGCGTACAATCCATGATCACCGGAACGTTTATCTCCCGCATCCAGGTAATGTTGCGGTAATCAACCACCAGGTCCTGGTAACCGAAGGTATTGCCTCTTTCAACCAATCCCACTTTATCATTTCCGGCTCCTTTTATTTTTTCAACCGCAAACTTCATGGACGGTCCGCTTACGAACTGCCCCTTCTTCACGTTCACGATCTTTCCTGTTTTTGCAGCAGCGATCAACAGGTCGGTCTGCCGGCAGAGAAAAGCAGGGATCTGCAATACATCTACGTATTTTGCGGCCATAGCGGCTTCTTCTGCCGTATGAATATCGGTGGTGGTGGGAATTGAAAAGCGTTCACTTACTTTTTTTATCAGCTCAAGCGCTTTCTCATCGCCGATGCCGGTGAATGAACTGGCCGAAGTACGGTTTGCTTTACGGTAAGAAGCTTTAAAGATATAAGGGATCTGCAGCTTTTTGCAGGTGGCAGTAACTTTGTCTGCAATTTCCATCACTATTTCTTCGCCCTCTACCACGCAGGGGCCTGCAATAAGGAAAAAATTATCCTTATTGTACTGCTGTTTGCTAAAAAGATCGCTTAAATATTTTTCCATGGGGCGAAGTTACAATATTCACAATTCTGTTATGCTTCATTGTTCACCTTTCCGGATCCTGTTCTTTTACTTTAACCTTCAGCTCGGCTATTTGCTTTTTCAGGTCATCAATTTGTTTTTGCTGTTCCTGAACCGCTTTTACCAATGGTACTACAAACTGTGAATAAGCCAGCCCATAGGTTTCTTTGCTGTTCCTGGGAACCACAATACCATCAAATTCATAACCGGCTTCCCGGGCAGCTTTTACTACCTCCTGTGCAATAAAACCACTGTGGCGGATCTTTTCCGATTCAGAATAATCGATTAAAGAGGCCGGTTTCAGGTCTTTATTTTCTTCCCCTTTTATAAATGCATCATACTTTTCTGTTTGAAAATTATAGGTAACGGGCCGCAACTTTGTAATAAAATCGAGGCCGCTTACTGTTTCGGTTACGGCTGTTTTAAATCTCCCGTCAGATGGGATTGTGTAAGTAACTTGTCCTTCAATTACTGTTACTGTTGAAGAGCCAATACGGACTTTATTACTTGCATTTACAAATGAGCTTGCCCCGATAGCTGTTGAGTTGGTTAAGTTATCAAAACTTGCAAAGGCATTTGCTCCCATGTAGGTGTTGTTGGTACCTGAAACATTCTGAAGGCCTGCCTGATACCCGATTCCTGTATTTAAGTCATTGTTTGTATTCCATAGCGTTCCTCCCCCAACAGCAGTATTATAACTGCCGCTTTCCCTTTCACCCATGGCAAAGTTCCCAATGGCCGTATTTAAACTGCCGG
>DAOQRQ010000484.1:0-1301 GCA_035355815.1 Ferruginibacter sp.
CGTGGATGGCAACGGCACGTATGATCCCGGCAATGGTTATACCGTAATTGACATGGGCATCCGTGGAATGATACCAAAAAGACAATAAGCATAAGCACGAATAGGTAAAGCCGGGTTTTAAAGACCCGGCTTTCTTTTTACTGACCGCCAGTGACCAAACCCCGCCGTATATTAGTTAGCTGTTTTTAAATATCTTCGTCTCCATCATTCTTAATTTTTCATTCTTAATTCTTCATTGATAACCATGTTCCCGAAAGTAAATCCCACTACTACCCCCTCCTGGCAGGCATTGCAACAGCACCGGCAATTGTTTGAAGAAGTGCACATGAAAGATCTTTTCTATAACGATCCGGAAAGGTTCAGCCGCTTCTCGCTGCAGTACGGCGATATCCTTTTTGATTATTCCAAGAATATCATCACCGAGAATACCATGGAGATACTGGTTCAACTGGCTAACGAATGCCAGCTAAAAGAAGCCACTGAAGCCATGTTCACCGGTGAAAAGATAAATGCAACTGAAAACCGGGCAGTGCTCCATACAGCACTCAGGAATTTTTCGCAAAACCCGGTAATGCTGGATGGCCAGGATGTAATGCCCGGGATAAAAAAGGTATTGCAACAGATGAAAGACTTTTGTGCCAACATTCATACTGGCAATTGGAAAGGATATACCGGCAAGAAAATAAAATACATCGTCAACATCGGCATTGGTGGCAGCGACCTGGGCCCGGTAATGGCCACAGAAGCACTGAGGCCTTATTGGGTTGAAGGAATAGAAACTTATTTTGTGAGTAATGTGGATGGTACTCATATTGCTGAAACGCTGAAAAAAGTAACCGCAGATGAAACGCTGTTTTTAATAGCCAGCAAAACCTTTACCACGCAGGAAACCATGACCAATGCCCATACGGCAAGAAACTGGTTCCTGCAGCAGGCAAAGGAAGAACAACACATCGCCCAACATTTTGTTGCCCTCAGCACCAATGAAAAAGACGTAATTAAATTCGGCATCAACCCGGCAAATATGTTCGGGTTCTGGGATTGGGTGGGCGGCCGCTACAGTTTATGGAGCGCCATCGGCTTATCCGTTGCACTTACCATTGGCTACGGTAATTTTGAACTGCTGTTGAAAGGCGCTTACGAAACCGACCGGCATTTCCGGGAAACATCTTTCGATAAGAACATCCCGGTGCTGATGGCGCTGATCGGTACCTGGTATGGTAATTTCTTTGGCACTAAAACAGAAGCCATTCTCCCCTACGACCAATACCTGCATCGCTTTGCCGCTTATTTCCAGCAGG
>DAOQRQ010000485.1:0-1067 GCA_035355815.1 Ferruginibacter sp.
TTGGATAAAAGATTGCAAATATTTAGTTAACCGGATGCCGGGTCTCTGTACTCCGGTAATGAATATTCCTTTCCTTTAAATAGTTCAGCATGAAACGGAAACTGGCTTCATCCTTACCCACCAGTTCCGGCGGAAAAACGCCTTTGGCCGTAAACAGGTTTTGTGTCAGCATGTTTAGGGCAGCCGTGCAGGTATAACCGGTGGTTCGGCTCATGGAAGAGGTTTGTGTGCCGGCATCGTATTCATCATACAGTTCGTAACAGATCGTTTTCTCCTCATCGCTTAGTTTGATCCGCATCAGGGTAAATTCCTCTTCGGTCTCTCCCAGCTTCCACTGGTCAAACAAAAGAGCAGAGGTGAATTCCAACGGGGAGATCTGTTGTCCTTTTACTTTAATGGGGGATGTGTTTAAAAATCCTGCCTTTATCAATCCTTTCATCAGGTCGATATGCCCCGGGTAACGCAATGTTTTTTCTTTCATGTTGGGAATATGCCCCATCGTAAATAAAATAGAGCGTAAGCCATCTGTATTGAATGATTCCAGCGTGCCTGCTTTTTCAAAATCGATGAGTTCGGCATCGCTCAACGCCGGTTTGGTTACAATATGCCCGTTCTCTACATACCGGGCAGGCCGGGTATATTCTTCCAGCACATCAACAGGGGAGAAGGGCGCTTTATATTCAAACGGGTAGATCCTTTTTTTCGGCAACCCGCCCACCATGCATTCAAAACCGGTGATCTTCATCCGTTCGTTGTAATAACCAAGTATCAAATTGCTCATACCCGGGGCCACACCACAGTCTACAATGGCGGTAACATTATTTTCTTTCGCCAGTTTATCCAGTTCAAGTGCATTTTCAGGGAAAAAAGAAATGTCCACCACATTTTTTTTAGCAAGAATGACGGCTTCCAGGGTTTTATATCCCATAAAACCGGGTACAGCTGAAATAATGAAATCAAACTCTTTTAATAGCGAAGGATAGCTGTTGTAATTACCCAGGTCTGCTTTTACTGTCTTAACAGCCCTGTTTTTTTGAGTAAGCAGTTGCAGCGATTGTTCACTTATA